>NZ_NQYG01000001.1:0-248111 GCF_002878485.1 Pseudomonas sp. AD21 | reverse complement strand
TGTCCACCATGTCTCCGAACACCTGTCCACCATGTGTCCGGTACATACAGGGAGAGGGCTAGGGTGAGGGGCTTTTGATTCTGCCGCCTTTCGTCACTACCTCTAAATTTTCCTTGCTCGCCAATGCCCGTTTCGGGTATCACTTTGTACATGATTAGACAGGTACGATTTGACAAGAAACAACGGGTGGTCGACGAGCTCGTCCGGCGCATCGAAAGCGGCCTCATGGAGGACGGCTTTCTGTTGCCCGGCGAGCATCAGTTGGCTCAGGAATTTAACGTCAGCCGTGGCACGTTGCGCGAAGCGCTGGCCGAACTGAAACGGCGCAACTACATCGCCACGCAAAGCGGCGTCGGCTCCATCGTCACGTTCGACGGTGTGGTGCTCGACCAGCGCAGCGGCTGGGCGCAGGCGCTGGCTGACAGCGGGGCGCTGATCAACACCGAAGTGTTGCGTCTGCAAGCCGTGACCCGGCCCGACCTGCTCTCGCGTTTGGGCACCGACCAATTCATCACCCTCGACCGCCGTCGTCGCTCCAACGACGGCACGCTGGTGTCCCTCGAACGCTCGTTGATGCCGGCCACCGGCGGCCTGGAAAGCCTGCCGCGCGTCGGTCTGATCGACAACTCGCTGACCATCACCCTGGCCGCCTACGGCTACATCGGCGAGCGCGGCGATCAGTGGATCGGCGCCGAACCGCTGAATGCCGAAGATGCCGAACTGCTCGGGCGCCCGGTTGGCACCGTTTTCCTCAAGGCCCTGCGCACCACTTACGACCGGCGGAACCGTTTCATGGAGCAGGTCGAAAGCCTGCTCGACCCGGTGCATTTCCGCCTGCACCTGCAATTTGGAGAATCGAAATGACCGCGCTCAACCGTGCCCTCGGTGCGTTTTATGGCCTGGCCCTCGGTGATGCGCTGGGCATGCCGACGCAATCGCTGAACCGCGAAACGATCAAGACCCGCTTCGGCCGGATCACTGATCTGCAGGACGCAGGGCCCCTGCAACCGATCGCCGCCAACATGCCCAAAGGTTCGATCACCGATGACACCGAACAGGCGATTCTGGTCGGCCAATTGCTGCTCGAAGGCAAGGGCCGGATCGAGCCGGCGGTGCTCGCCCAACGGCTGATCGAGTGGGAAGCCGAGATGCAGGCCAAGGGTTCGCAGGACCTGCTCGGCCCATCGACCAAACGCGCCATTGAAATGATCCTCGCCGGCCACTCGCCAGAGGAGGCCGGGCGCTATGGCACCACCAACGGCGCGGCGATGCGCATCACCCCGGTGGGTATCGCGGCGGACGTGGCTGATCCACAGCGTTTCATCGCGGCCGTGGTGCAGGCCTGTCAGGTCACCCACAACACCACGCTGGGGATTTCCAGTGCGGCGGCGGTGGCGGCAGTGGTCTCGGCCGGAATCAACGGCATGGACCTGGGCGAGGCGTTGAACCTCGGCCAGCAGATTGCACAACAGGCCGAGGCACACGGGCACTGGGTCGCCGGCGGGCGTATCGCTTCGCGCATCAGTTGGGCGCGCAGCATCAGCGTCGACAGTGACAAGGCGCTGCTGGCGGACTTGCTGTACGACGTGATCGGCACGTCGGTGGCATCGCAGGAGTCGGTGGTGGTGTCGTTCGCCCTGGCGCAGCAAGTGGCGGTGGGTGAGATGAGCGCGTTCGATGCGTTGTGCATGGCCGCCAGCCTGGGCGGTGACACCGACACCATCGCGGCGATACTTGGCGCCATGCTCGGGGCCTGCCTGGGCCTTGAGAGCTGGCCGGCGCCGATGATTGCCACGGTGAAAGCGGTCAATCATCTGGAGCTTGAGCCGTTGGTGCAGGGGCTGTTGGCTTTGCGCTGATCGGGCTGACGCTTTCGCGAGCAGGCTCGCTCCCACAGGTGTGGGAGAGAGCCTGCTCGCGAAGGCCGCACCGAAAATTTCGAATTTTCAACCCGCAATGGATCGCGCAGACAGGCCGAGGAAGGCCGGGATGTCTTGTCGTACTGCATCATTGCCACAACCACAATAAAGGCAAACAGGAGCACTGTTCATGAGTTCATCAAACGCCGGGCAAAGCGCCGGGCAACTGGAAACCCGGGGTATCGAACCGGTGCCGGACGCCGAGTGCAACGGCCATCCGCTGCAATTGTTCTGGGTCTGGTTCGCGGCCAACATTTCCATTCTCGGTCTGCCGCTGGGCGCCACGCTGGTGGCGTTTCGCGGACTGGCGATCTGGCAGGCGATCATCGTCGCGATCATCGGTGCAGCCGGTTCGTTCGCGGTGGTGGGGATCATCTCGATTGCCGGCCGTCGTGGCCGTGCACCGAGCCTGACCTTGTCGCGCGCGATCTTCGGCGTACGCGGCAACATCGGCCCGACGCTGGTCTCGCTGATGTCGCGTCTGGGCTGGGAAACCGTCAACACCACCACGGCGGCATTCGTGTTGCTGTCGCTTTGCTCAATCCTGTTCGGCTCCCCGGTTGAAGCGAAAAGCGCACCCGTGCTGACGCTGATCTTCATTGCGATTTTCGTTTTGCTGACCCTGTCGGTTTCCGGCCTTGGCCATGCGACCCTGCTGGTAATCCAGAAGTGGGCGACCTATGTGTTCGGTGCGCTGAATATTCTGGTTGGCGGCTTCCTCTGCGCGACCATCGACTGGAGCGCTGTGTTCAACGCTACACCCGCGCCGATGAGCGCGATGATCATCGGCATTGGCACCATGGCTGCAGGCACCGGGATCGGCTGGGCCAACGCCGGTGCCGACATGTCGCGTTATCAGCATCGCAGCGTCAAAGCCGTGCGTCTGGTCGCGTCGGCGGCATTCGGCGCGGGGATTCCGCTGGTGCTGCTGATCACCCTCGGCGGCCTGCTGTCGGTGGGCAACAATGACCTGGCGTCGGCGACGGATCCGATCGTGGCGATCCGCGACATGCTGCCGACGTGGATGGCGGTGCCGTACCTGATCACCGCATTCGGTGGCCTGCTGTTGTCGAACAATCTCTCGGTGTACTCCGCCGGTCTGACCACGTTGACCCTGGGCCTGAAGGTCAAACGCGTTTATGCGGTGGTGGTGGATATCGTCGCGATCTTTGCCGGTTCGATCTACTTCATGCTGATCGCCGACAGCTTTTACGGCCCGTTCATCACCTTCATTTCGCTGCTGGCGGTGCCGATTACCGCGTGGGTCGGGATCTTCGTGGTCGACCTGATTCACCGTCACTACTACAGCCCCAAAGACCTGCTCGACGTCAGTCCGAGCAGCGCCTATTGGTACAGCGGCGGCATCGAGTGGCGCGCATTCGGCGCGTGGGCGATTGCCATCGTGCTGGGCTTCAGTTTCACCACCATCGGCACCACCGCCGAGAACGTCTGGTTCAAGGGTTTCCTGTCCGACTCCTGGCTGGGTCACAACGGTCTGGGCTGGATCGTGACTTTCGTGGTCGCCGGTGGCATTTACTGGGTCCTCGGCGGGGCGAAAGATCGCCGCGCCGCGCAAGTCGAGAATGCTCATGCCTAAGATGTTGCACACCGGCCAGGTCATCATCGACCTGATCATGGCTGTGGATCAGCTGCCGCAAGTCGGCGGCGATGTGCTGGCGAAGTCGGCCGGTTTCGAGGCCGGCGGTGGTTTCAACGTGATGGCCGCTGCCGTGCGCAATGGCTTGCCGGTGGTTTATCTCGGCCGCCATGGCAGTGGGCGTTTCGGCGACCTGGCGCGCCAGGCGATGAATGAAGAGGGCATCCACATCGGGATCAAAACGCCTGCGCAACGCGACACAGGGATATGCGTGGCGCTGACCGATGCGTCGGCCGAGCGCAGTTTCATTTCCTACATCGGCGCTGAAGGCGAGGTCACGCAAGACGACCTGAACAGCGTGGCGGCCGAGGTTGGCGATTACGTCTACGTCAGCGGCTACAGCCTGCTCCACGCCGGCAAGGCGCAGGCGCTGCTGGACTGGACGCTGGCGCTGCCGGATACGATCAACATGGTGTTCGATCCGGGCCCCTTGGTCGAGTCGCCGGACTCGGTGTTGATGCAGGCCCTGTTGCCGCGCATCGATGTGTGGACCAGCAACAGCGTCGAGGCGCTGCGCTTCACCGCAACTGCGGACATCAGTGATGCCCTGGATCGCCTGGCCGAGCATCTGCCCGATGACGTGCTGATGGTGGTGCGCGACGGGCCGCAGGGTTGCTGGATCCACCAGCGCGGCGAGCGTCGGCATGTACCGGGGTTCGCCGTGAAAGCAGTCGACAGCAACGGCGCGGGTGATGCCCATGCCGGGGTATTCGTCGCGGGATTGGCGCAGGGTTTGTCTGCCCATGAAGCGGCGCGGCGTGCGAATGCGGCAGCGGCTATCGCGGTGACGCGCTGGGGGCCGGCGACTTCGCCGGGGGCGGCAGAGGTGGATGCGTTTATCCTCGATTCCGGCGGCGCCTGATCTACCGCTTTCGCGAGCAGGCTCGCTCCCACATTGGATTTGCGTCGTTCACAACCCCCCCTGCTCGCGAAGGGGCCATAAGCACCAATACAGATATCAGCCAGCCTTGCGCAACGCCTCGATCAACTCCTGCTTACGCATCGACGAACGTCCTGGAATCTGTTTCGCCCGCGCCTCTTTCCTCAAACTGTCCACGGTCTGCACTTCCCGCGAAGCCTTGCTGTCACGCGCATGCCCCTCACGACTGGCCACCGCGCGCCGCGATGATTCCTTGCGATCCTCGGACTTGGCGCTCGCCGGTTTCTTGCGCCCGGAGCCGCCGGCCTTTTCGCCACCGCCCGACTGTTTGTTCACCGTGGCCCAGGCACGGGCCTCGGCAGCGTCCCTGGACAGGCCTTTGTTCTCGTAGCTGTCTTCAATGTGCTGCGCCTTGCGCTTCTGCTCGGCGGTGTATTTGTCTTTGCTTCCACGAGCCATGGGATTGCTCCTGTTGCAGGCAGATGTGGCCGTTCCCCGCGCAGGCGGCGAACGGCCGGGACGTTACTGCAGATCCAGTTTGCGCGCCGCTTCTACACCGGCGGCGCTAAGCTTGATCGGCAGGTTCAACGAGTGTTCGCCGGCCTCGTTGCAGGTCACATGACCGTGGTGGATCAGCCCGCGATCCTGCAGGGCGGCGAGGGTGCTGGCCACGACTTTCTCACCGCGATAGTTGTCCAGCACCTCTTTGCCCAGTCCGCTCGGATGGGCGTGCAGCAGACGGGTGAGGACTTCTTTTTCCAGGTTTTTATCGACGTTCATGGTTACCTCTTCATGGATGTGAATAGGACGCTCGCGTCGGCGAACTACTGACCGGTGCCTTCGGAGCCCGAACCACCGGTGGTGGTTTTCGAGCCCATGCCAGGGCCGGCGCTATCGGGTGTAGCGGGGGAGTCGGGGGTGTTCATGCCACCCTGGCGGCCGGGATCACTGCCTTGGGTGCGCGGATCAGTGCCCGTGGCGGGCGGCTGATTGATCAAGGGAACGCCGGAGCCATCGGTGTTCATGCCGGGAGCACTATTGATGGCGGGCGCGCGTGGCGGTGGAACCGGATCGGTCGGGCCGGTGCCTGCTGCGGTGGCGGCAAAAGCCGCTGGGCAGAGCAGGGCGCTGAAAACGAGGGCAGTCAACCTTGACGAGATCATAGGGTTTCTCCAGTGATTGGAATCCTTACCTGTCGTTGGTCTGCCCTTGAGCTGGATTGGTGCCTGATGAACGACGAACGGTCTAGCTTGCCTGCACAGGGTTGAAAGGAGGGCGCCGCCAGAGCAAACGGCCAACCGTGATCAGCCAGTTCGTCAGCGCCACGCTCAGCACGGTGAGCAACAGCGTCGACAGGCCTTGGTCGACGATGATTTTCCCGGCCAATAATGGGAAACCGAACACTCCAATGAAGTACGAAAGACTGAACAGCAGCAGTGCCTGGGACGTGGTGCCGTGGGGCGCCTCGTTGGCGGCGAGGCCGTTGATCACCGAATACGTCAGGCCATAACCGACACCGAGCATGACCGCCGCCAGCAGATAGCTGAAGCCACTGTTTACGCCGAACGCGAACAGCACGATCGAGCCCAGCATCAACCCCGATAGCAGGCACGAGGCCCACAGCGGATCACGCTTGACCACAAAGCCTGCGATCAACATCCGGCTGCTGATCGCCGCGCTCATGAAACCAAGGAAAAACAACGAGTAGTCCAGCGAGTGGGCGGCGGCGTAACTGGTCTGGAAGCTCGACAGCCCGCCGAACACGCAGCCACCCAAACCGACCATGATGATCGGAAACAGGGCGCGCGATCCGAGCACTTGAGTGGTCGCTTGCCAGGTGATTTTTGCAGCCGTTGTGGCCTGTGCGCTTTTCAGTTTTGCGCCGAGTTGCCAGAACAGCAGCACGCCGATCAGGCTCGCCAGCGCGGCCAGATAAAACGCCGAGGTCAGCGGCAGGCCCAAGGCACTGGCTGCCCGCCCGAGCAACGGCCCGCTGCCGATACCGGTCATCATGCTGCCGGACAACAAGGCAAAGTATTTCGCCCGTTGCGCCGGACTCACCAGACTGGCGACGATGATCGGCCCCAACGTGTAGAAAACGCCCCAGCCCAAACCCAGCAGTAAACCGAAAAACAGCAGCAGATCACCGAACCCCGGCGTCAGTGCAAAACCCAGACTCGCCGCCACCAGCAACAGGCCGAACAAGGCAATCGAACGCGCCGCACCGAGCAGGTCAGACAGGTGCCCGGACACCAGCACGGCGACGAATGTACTGAGCATCGCCGCACTGATCACACTGCCGGCGTCGTGCTCATTACCGCCGCGCGAGCCGATCAGCAACGACAGCAAAAACGTTGAGCCGTAGGACAGCGACAACAGATAACTGGCGAGGCAGAACAGGCCGAACAGTCGGCCCGAGACCTGGGGTGTTGCTGGCGGCATGACGCGATTCCTTGACCGGAAGAGTTGAGCGTCATCTATCTAACATGCCATGGGCGCGGGTTAGGTCCGAGCTTGCTGAAGTCAGGATCGCTGCGCACCGGAGTAACGGCTTCAGGCGATACCGATTTCCTCCTTGAATTGCTCCATGAAGCCCTGCAGGCGCTGATGACGGATCTGCGCCAGCCGCTGACCGGCTCTGGTCTGGAAACCCTTGGCGAGGTGCAACAGTTTGGTCTGGAAATGATCGAGACAAAAACGTTTGTCGTCGTAGTCGCGTGCTTTGGCTTCGGGGTCGAGCGGGTCGTACAGCGCACTGCCCATGCGCCCGGCGACGTAGAAGGTACGGGCGACGCCGAGCATGCCTAATGAATCGAGCCGGTCAGCGTCCTGGACGAGCTTCGCCTCAAGGGTGAGCGGGGTGATGTTGGCGGAAAAACTGTGGGCTTCGATGGCGTGGGCGACAGCGGCGATTTTGCTTTCGTGCCAATCCAGTTCAGCCAGCACGTTTGCGGCTTTCTCTGCGGCGAGGCGCGAAGCCTGCGAGCGCAGCGGCGAGTTCTTCTCGACAGCCACGCAGTCGTGCAGCAACACAGCGGCGAGCAGCACTTCAACGTCACCACCTTCCTCGGCCTGCAAGGTGCGCACGTTGTGCCAGACCCGTTGCAGGTGAGCGAGGTCGTGGGCGCCGTCGTCGGAGGGTTCGAGGGCGTGGGGCAGCAGTTCGCTGGCGAGGGTGATCAGAGGGGCAAAAACGCTGGCAGGCATAAGTGTTCTTTCAAGTTGAGTTGAGCTTCTGTGGCGAGGGGATTTATCCCCGATGGACTGCGCAGCAGTCCCCTTGGTCAGGGCCGCTTCGCGCCCCATCGGGGATAAATCCCCTCGCCACTGTACTAGACAGGTTGTGTATTGCCATGTGACGAGCGCCGCATCCGGCCTTAGTATGGCGCTTTCCATTTTCCGACAAGGCCCGTCCATGACGATCGAAATCCGCCCGGCGACCCCCAGCGATGCTCCGCAAATCCTCGCCTTCATCACCGAACTGGCAGATTTCGAAAAGGCCCGCCACGAAGTGATCGCCAGCGTCACCGACATCGAGCGCAGCCTGTTCAGCGAAGGCGCCACCGCCCACGGCCTGATCTGCCTGCGTGACGGAGTGCCGATCGGTTTCGCGGTGTTCTTCTTCAGCTATTCGACCTGGCTGGGCAGCAACTGCCTGTACCTCGAAGACCTCTACATCACCCCCGAACAACGCGGCGGCGGTGCCGGCAAAACCCTGTTGCGACACCTGGCGAAAATCGCCTGCGCCAACGACTGCGGACGCTTCGAATGGAGCGTACTCGACTGGAACACCCCGGCCATCGAATTCTACAAATCCCTTGGCGCGCAGCCGCAGGAAGAGTGGGTGCGCTATCGCATGGATGGCAAGGTGTTGCGCGAGTTTGCCGAGGGCTGAGGTAAATGATGGCAATCCAATGTTGAATCGATTGCCGTCACCGCTCTAGTCCGGCATTCTACGCGCCATTTTTGCGCGCTCACGGACGACACCTGCAATGCCTCTGGCACACTTTCTCCACGCCTGTGGAGCCTTCGCTGCGTCAACGAGTGACCGGCGATGAGCGGACTACGGGCGTCGATCCGCCTGTACGGTCTGGTCAGAAACCTCGGCTCAAGCGACAACCCTAATCGCCAACCGGTGGACATCCTCTGCACCGTCAACCGCCTCGGTGGCAAAGCCATCCGTGCGTTTGTCTCGCGGCTCGATGCCGAGCTGATGGCGCGTAGCGCGGGCTACGACGACTACCGCGTGATACCGCTGCGCACGTTCGATCCGAACGGGTTCATCGACGCGCATCAAGGCTGGCTGACCCTGCACGTGTGCTGCGGGTTTATCGCACCCGCCGGGCAATCGATTTTTCACCAAGGCGTGCTGTCGCCGATGGGCTGGTATGTCTACTCGGAAACTGGCCGCTGGACGGCCGAACGCTATCTGGATTTCGGCCCGCAAATGGCCGAACTGCTGCAAACCACCTACGAACTGCATCGGCTGACCGGTTACAACACCTGGCTCAACCAACTCGACGACGCCACCGCCGCCGAATTGCACTGGCATGCCGACGAATCCTGGCAACAACTGCAAACCCTCACCCCCCCGAACAGTCGCGAGCATTGTCACGCGCTGTTTGATTCCGTCGACAACCGCTGGCGTTTCGCCGCGACCGATGTCGACCTCTATCAGCCTCACCCGGAACCTCTGAAGCAAGGAGCTTTGAATTGAGTGGTAAACCCGCTGCCCGCGTCACCGACCCAACCGCCTGCCCACTGCCAGGCCACGGCAACAACCCGATCGTCTCCGGCTCGCCGGACGTGTTCTTCGATGGACTCCCCGCTGCGCGCATGACCGATAAATCGGCGTGCGGCAGCCCGATTACCGGCGGTGTTTCCGCCACGGTATTCATCAACGGCCTGAACGCCGCGATGCTCGACAGCACTGGCGGGCACGGCAATGTCGTGGTCGGTGGGTCGGGGACGGTGATTATTGGACAGAGCGGGGGAGGGGCGGCGTTTAGTGGGTTGTTGCCGATGCCGGTGCATTTCACAGACAGATTGCAAGTAGTGAATGATTCGACCGGAGAGCCTGTTCCTTATCACCCCTACACAATCCAGCGTGGTGACGGCAGTGAAGAACATGGCATTACGGATGCTTCGGGATTTACGCATACCGTCAGTTCGCATTTGGCTGAAACCATTAAATTGTTTGTGGAGTAAATAAAAATGGCTGATGGAGGTGTGGTAGCTGAAGCGCCAGTTGCTCCCGTAGCGAAAAGGGAAGTTAAAAGTCACGTGCTAACTTGCAAGACCGATCAGACAGTCAAGCAGGTCTCAGTTAGTATTCCCGATGTCATGATATTTTTTGTTGGTGGAGCGGGTGATCAAGAGCGATATTATGTCACTGGGCCGAACTATAACGTTGACTACGTTAAAAAAATAACCACTGAAGATGCGAGGCCGCTTGGAGTTACACAGTACTGCAAGTCGCGCTCACTCGGATACAATCACTTTATGAGTGAAGAGGATCTGAATAAGAATGTTATCGAAGAAATTAATAGCTGCGATACCGCAGTTTATATAATTGGTCATAGTCTGGGCGGCTGGAACGGTGCTCATCTATCTGCCGTTTTAACCGATCGTGGTTTTAAAGTGAAAATGCTTGTGACTTTAGACCCCGTGGGGCACGGGAAAATCGTTTATGGAATCTCGAAAATATATAGGCAAGAGCCCAAGCCGAAAGCGGATTATTGGGTGAATATCAGAGCCGCTGCCAAGGACTGGAATTTTTCTGACCTTGTTGCTGATTTTGGGGAACAATGGGAAATCACTGAGGGGCCGGACGTTATGGGGCGGGTTGATATAAATCATGCGGATGCGAACTTGATGTTCGTGCAACCATTATCGAATGGAATGACTGCTCGGCAGATATTTAATGAGTCGATACTTGATAACACCAAGAGGAAAATTTGATGAGAAAAATATTCCTGATGTTTTTGATGTTGGTCGTCTCTGGTTGCTCTTTATATCATGGTCGGCCAATCGCCACGCTCCAGTTTTCGAAAGTTGAAAGGTTTCGTGATACTGATATGTATCAAGTTTATTTTACTTCGGATGTGGAAATTCTTGGGTTGTTCAAGTCTTATATTGGTGAGGGACTGGTTTGCTCGCTCAGCGATGATCTGGATTTTTCTCAAGCACATCATATAAAGCAATCGGGATTTGGTTTGGTTGAGAAGGTGTCGGCTGAGCCAGCGCTTTACAGGGCTAACGTGATTTTTAGTGAGTCTGAAAATAGTAGTGGTGGTGAGCGATATCTGCAAGGAGATACTTTGACCCCTTTCTTGCTCAAAAAAGACTCTATCGTTTGTTTGTTTCGGGTTCATTCCACAACGTACACGACTTACTTCTCTAACCTTATGCACCTCCCTAGCAAAGAACTGTTGAACGCGAAGGCTCAGTATTGACGGAATGCATTTTGAGAAAATATATAGGTGTGAGTTTGTTGTTTCTGTGCAGTGCTTGCACGAAAACCCCGCCAGTGCCGCCCATAGATATACAGTTTGAGTCTGTAAGCTATGTACCTGGTTACGAACGTTTTAATGTCCGGTTTTCTTCGGATAAGGATTTGCTGAAATTCTTCGACGTCAATGCTGGTAGAAACCAGACCTATGAAGGGTTGGCCTGCTATCTGGGCGCAAAAGTGGAACTCTCTGAAAGGCAGGGTGAGTCAGACTATCTGGATGGCATGATGGTTGAAGTTGATCGCAAGGACTCACAGACCAGGTATCAGTACTCGGCGGAGCTGATTGCGGTTCATACCGACCATGAGTACGGCTCGAATACCTTCATTTCTTCGAAAGAGCTCTTGGGGTTGTTGAATTCTCACAATGCTTTGGCATGCCGGTTTTATGCCTCCGCTTATGGCTATGGGCGTTATTACTCAAGACCAATGGGCGTTCCAGCCTCCGATTTTGTTCGCGTTCTGACTATGGAGGAGGAACGTTGAACTTACGTATTTGCAAATGGCTGCTGTTGAGTAGTTTCTTGATGTGTTCGTCCTGCCTGCATCTCGACGTTCCACCTGCCCGGCTTGAATTTGTCTCGATCAATCACGCATTTTCTTCCTTGTACGATCTGCGTTTCACCTCTGACCGAAACCTCATCGATTTGTATGAAGTGCATGGACTGAGGGGCCAGATTGGAACCTCGATTCATTGCTCGTTGAAGGGTGACCTGAATTTTTCCGTCGAACATCAGATCGCTCTGGAAGCTTCGGGGACGGTCAGTGAAATGCGTTTGATCGAAGGCGACCGCCGGTATGAGATGTTTGCAAGGATCAACCTGAAGAATCACGCCCTCAACGACGGCCGGGAGTGGGTCAGGCCCGTTGAATTGGTGCAGATCCTCGAACCGCAGGAATACATTCCATGCAAGGTGGTGATCACCGCGTTTCCGTATGTCGCCTACTACTCAAGAGTCATGTACATCCCCACGTCGCGATTCATTGCCCAGTTGGAAAACCCTCGTGTGGCACCGTCGCGTGTCTCGCTTAAAACCTCTGACCAGCCGCGTTCATTGCTGCCACTTGCGTCGGTGTGCATCGTGCGTTGGCGCTATGAATTGGCAGCAGGATATGACCGGATCGACAGTCTCGGGCTATGCAGTGATTTGCCCTATGCCGGAATGTTGGCCTCCTTTGCGCCGAACAGGACGAAATTGCGGATTGTTTCAGAAGCAGAGAGAACGCCTGCGCCGCAGGCGGCATACATCATCATTCGAGGAGATGGACGTCAGGAGCCAGGCATAGCCGACGAACAGGGTCGTACGCATGAGGTGGGAGCGAGTGAGCATGAATCATTGAGCGTCATCCTCAAAAAGAACCTGGACCCTGTCGAGCGATGGACGCCTTGGATTGAGGGTATCCCAAAATATGGGATGTAAAATTACATATTGAGATTTCCCGCCTGAGAGGTCTATAGTCCAGCTCACTCACTGCCAATAACAAAACAGGTGAAGCGATGCTGGCGCAATTGATCGCGCTCGATTGGGGGACGACCTCCCTACGTGCTTACAAACTCGCGGCGGGCGGGCAGGTGCTGGCGCAGCGGTCGCTGTCGTTCGGGATCATGCAGTTGCCGAAGACGCCGCGAGTCATCAACGGTCGTGAATGCGCCGATGGTTTTGAATTGGCGTTCGACGAGGCGTGCGGCGACTGGCTCGATGCGCAACCCGATTTGCCGGTGATTGCCTGTGGCATGGTCGGCAGCGCTCAAGGCTGGCGCGAAGCGTCCTACCGCGATACGCCGGCCAACGTCGCCGATCTCGGAAAATCCCTGCAAACCGTTGGCAGTCTTCGCGGTGTCGATGTGCATATCGTACCGGGTGTGATTCAGCGTTCGGCGCTGCCGAACGTGATGCGCGGCGAAGAAACCCAGGTCCTCGGCGTCCTGCAGAATCTGCCGGTCGAGGCGGGCAATGATCTGTTGATCGGCCTGCCGGGCAGTCATTCGAAATGGGTGGAAGTGGCCGACGGCTGCATCACTCGCTTCGACACCTTCATGACCGGCGAAGTGTTCGCCGTGCTCAGTGAGCACAGCATTCTCGGCCGTACTCAACAGCACAGCAGGACGTTCGACGCCGAGGCATTCGATCGCGGCGTGCAGGTGGCGCAGTCGTCGGAAGGCGAGATCGGCGTGCTGTCGACCCTGTTCAGCGCCCGCAGCCTGGGCCTGACCGGTGAACTCGGCGCTACCGCGCAACCGGATTATCTGTCCGGCCTGCTGATCGGCCACGAGTTGGCAGCGTTAGCCACCGTGCAACGGCGCCGTCGCAACAGTGCACAGCTTCCTTCGATCATCCTCATCGGCAACACGCAGTTGTGCGCCCGCTACAGCCGTGCGCTCGACGCCTGCGGTTTCGCCCGGGTAACCCTGGCCGAGCAGGCCACCGAGCGTGGTCTGTGGCAACTAGCGCTGGCCGCAGGACTGATCGATTCCTCATTCCGTTAACCCTGACTGGAGGCCTGACATGCTCAAGCAAGCACTGGCGCAAAACGGTCTGATCGCGATCCTGCGTGGCCTGCATCCGCAGGAAGCCGCCGCTGTCGGAGAAGTCCTGTATACGGCCGGATTTCGCGTCATTGAAGTACCGCTCAACTCCCCTGCGCCGTACGAAAGTATCCGCATTCTGCGCACGACCTTGCCCGCCGATTGCCTGATCGGTGCCGGCACGGTGCTGACGCCGGAGCAGGTTGAGCGGGTGAAAGAAGCCGGCGGCCAAGTGATTGTCATGCCGCACAGTGATGCCAAGGTTTTACGCGCAGCAAAAGCGGCAGGGCTGTTTCTGTCGCCGGGTGTCGCCACGCCGACCGAAGCCTTCGCGGCGCTGGAGGAGGGCGCGGACATTCTCAAGCTGTTTCCGGCCGAGCAGATGGGCCCGGCAGTGGTCAAGGCCTGGCTGGCGGTGTTGCCAGCGGGGACGGTGCTGGCGCCGGTCGGCGGGATCACGCCGGACAACATGCAGGCGTTTATCGATGCCGGCGTGAAAGGTTTCGGCCTCGGTTCCGGGCTGTTCAAACCGGGCATGACGCCGGAGCAGGTGGCGGCGAATGCCAAGGCCTACGTGGCCGCGTGGAAGGCGCTTCGTTAAGACTTTTTTGGCGCTGCGTGCGCTGCATCTAATAAGAGCTGCATTTACAAAAGAGAGCAGAGATGAAAATCACCAAACTCACCACCTTCATCGTGCCGCCGCGCTGGTGCTTCCTCAAGGTCGAAACTGACGAAGGTGTGACCGGTTGGGGCGAGCCCGTGGTTGAAGGGCGCGCCCACACCGTCGCGGCTGCCGTCGAAGAATTGTCCGACTACCTGATCGGCAAAGACCCACGCAATATCGAAGACATCTGGACCGTGCTCTATCGCGGCGGTTTCTACCGTGGCGGCGCGATTCACATGAGCGCATTGGCCGGTATCGATCAGGCGCTGTGGGACATCAAGGGCAAGGCCCTCGGGGTGTCGGTGAGTGACCTGCTCGGTGGCCAGGTGCGTGACAAGATTCGCGTGTATTCGTGGATCGGCGGTGACCGTCCAGCCGACACCGCGCGTGCGGCTCAAGAGGCGGTGAGCCGTGGCTTCACGGCGGTGAAAATGAACGGCACCGAAGAGCTGCAGTTCCTCGATTCCTTCGAGAAAGTCGATCTGGCATTGGCCAACGTCGCCGCTGTGCGTGACGCGGTCGGGCCGAACGTCGGTATCGGTGTCGACTTTCATGGTCGGGTGCATAAACCGATGGCCAAGGTGCTGATGAAGGAACTCGATCCGTACAAGCTGATGTTCATCGAAGAACCGGTGCTCAGCGAAAACTACGAAGCACTGAAGGAACTGGCGCCGCTGACCAGCACGCCGATTGCCCTCGGTGAGCGGCTGTTCTCGCGTTGGGACTTTAAACGGGTGTTGAGCGAAGGTTACGTCGACATCATCCAGCCGGATGCCTCGCACGCCGGCGGCATCACTGAAACCCGCAAGATCGCCAACATGGCCGAAGCCTACGACGTGGCGCTGGCGCTGCATTGTCCGCTGGGGCCGATTGCGCTGGCGGCGTGTCTGCAACTCGACGCGGCCTGTTACAACGCGTTTATCCAGGAACAGAGCCTGGGCATCCATTACAACGAGAGCAACGACTTGCTCGACTACGTGAAGGATCCACGGGTGTTCGATTACGACAAAGGCTTCGTGAAGATCCCGAACGGGCCGGGGCTGGGCATCGAGATCAATGAGGAATACGTGATCGAACGCGCCGCCGTCGGCCACCGCTGGCGCAACCCGATCTGGCGCCATGCCGATGGCAGCTTCGCCGAGTGGTGAGTCCTGCCTGACACACCCGATGAGATCGCTCCCACGCTCTGCGTGGGAATGCCTCAATGGACGCTCTGCGTCCGCTTTTGGGACGCAGAGCGTCCCGGGCTGCATCCCCACGCGGAGCGTGGGAACGATCAGGCCATAGGCCGACCTCAATAATCATAAGAAGAGGCACTCCCCATGCCACCGCAAACCCTCACCGGGCAGGCGTCTTTAGTCACGCCCAGCCGCAAGCGGTTTTTCATCATGGTGTTGCTGTTCATCACCGTGGTCATCAACTACCTCGACCGCAGCAATCTGTCGATTGCCGCGCCCGCGCTGACCAGCGAGCTGGGCATCGATCCCGTTCACGTCGGGCTGATTTTCTCCGCGTTCGGCTGGACCTACGCCGCGATGCAGATCCCCGGCGGTTGGCTGGTAGATCGGGTGCCGCCGCGTATTCTGTACAGCGTCGCGCTGTTGCTGTGGTCGCTGGCCACGGTGATGCTCGGCTTTGCCGCGAGTTTCATCGCACTGTTTGTGCTGCGCATGGCGGTCGGCGCGCTGGAAGCTCCGGCTTATCCGATCAACAGCCGCGTGGTGACCACCTGGTTTCCCGAGCGCGAACGGGCCACGGCGATTGGTTTCTACACCTCCGGGCAGTTTGTCGGGCTGGCATTTCTGACCCCGGTGCTGGCCTGGCTGCAACATGAGTTCGGCTGGCACATGGTGTTTGTCGCCACCGGTGCGGCGGGGATTGTCTGGGCGGCGATCTGGTACGCGGTGTATCGCGAGCCGCGAGATTTCAAGGGCGCCAACGAAGGCGAAATCGAGCTGATTCGCGAGGGCGGCGGGTTGGTGGATATCCAGGCCGACACCGCCAAGGTCAAAGCCAGATTCAGCTGGACCGATCTGGGTATCGTCCTGACCAAACGCAAGTTGTGGGGCATCTACCTGGGCCAGTTCTGCCTGAACTCGACGCTGTGGTTTTTCCTGACGTGGTTCCCGACCTACCTGGTGAAATACCGTGGCATGGACTTCATCAAGTCCGGGCTACTGGCGTCGCTGCCGTTTCTCGCCGCGTTCATTGGCGTGCTGTGTTCGGGGTTCTTTTCCGACTTGCTGATTCGGCGTGGCTGCAGTGTGGGCTTTGCGCGCAAGTTGCCGATCATCGGCGGGCTGTTGATTTCCACCTCGATCATTGGCGCCAACTTTGTCGAGTCGACACCGCTGGTGATCGCCTTCCTGGCGCTGGCGTTTTTCGGCAACGGGCTGGCGTCGATCACCTGGTCGCTGGTCTCGACACTGGCGCCGGCGCGGTTGCTGGGGCTGACCGGCGGGGTGTTCAACTTCATCGGCAACCTGTCGGCAATTGCCACGCCGATCGTCATCGGTTTTCTCGCCAGCGGCGATTCGTTTGCCCCGGCGATCACCTATATCGCCGTGCTGGCCTTGATCGGTGCGTTGTCCTACGTGCTGTTGGTGGGCAAGGTCGAGCGTATCGAGTTGTAGTGGTCCACATCGGGCGACCATAATGCCGCCCGTTCCCTCGCTCAACGGTAAAGGCTGGATATGCAGGAAGACGCCCCGGAAAAAACCAAGGACGCCGCACCCACCGGCACCCAGACGCTGCTTCGCGGACTGGGTGTGGTGCAGGCGGTGGCCAGTGGCGCCCGCGATCTGAAAGAGATCGCCCGGCTGATCGGCACCACGCGCAGCACCACCCATCGTCTGGCCAGTTGCCTGGTGGACGAGCGCTACCTGCGCGTGGTGCCGCAAATCGGCTATCTGCTGGGGCCGAAGCTGATCGAGCTGGGGTTTCAGGCGCGCGAAGAGTTGCCGCTGGTGAGTCTGGCCGGGCCGTATCTGGACGAGTTGTCGGCCCTGACCGGCGACACCGTGCACTTGGGCATTCGTGAAGGCGACGAGGTCTTGTACCTGCTGAAGAATCCGGGGCGCAATGGCCCGGAAATGCGTTCGCGGGTCGGCCATCGCATGCCGCTGGCGCGCACCGGGATCGGCAAGGCCTTGATGCTCGACGATGCGCCGCAGGATTGGCAGCGGCTGTACGACATCAGCCTGCCGGCGGGTGGGAAAAGTCAGTTCTGGCCGCAGCATCCCCAACAGTCGTGGGAACAGCTTGAGCAGCGCATGACCGAGTACGTGGTTGGCGGCTACGCGTTCGATCTGGAAGACAATGAACCGTCGATCCGCTGCGTGGCGGCGCCGATTCGCGATGCGAGCAAGCGCATTGTGGCGGCGATCAGCATCGCCAGCACCGTGCCGTACATGCCGCTGGAAAAAATGGCCGAGCTGATCCCCCTGATCAAAGGGGTCACAGCCCGGCTGTCGGCGGAGCTTGGCTTGAAGGTATAAGCCTTGAAGGTACGAACCTTGAAGGATTAAAGCTTCAGCGTCGCCATGTCGATCACGAAGCGGTACTTCACGTCACCGGCGATCATGCGGGCGTAAGCCTCGTTGATCTGGCGGATGTCGAGCATTTCGATATCGCAGGTGATGTTGTGCTCGGCGCAGAAATCCAGCACTTCCTGGGTTTCGGCGATGCCCCCGATCAACGAACCGGCCAGCACCCGGCGGCCCAGCACCAGATTGGCAGCATGCACCGGCGGGGCGATCGGCTCGATCAGCCCGACCAGAATGTGCACGCCATCAAAGCGCAGGGTTTGCAGGTACGGGTTGAGGTCGTGCTGCACCGGAATGGTGTCGAGCAGGAAGTCGAATTGACCTGCGGCGGCGGCCATCTGTTCGGCATCGGTGGAGATGATCACATGGTCGGCGCCCTGACGGCGACCTTCCTCGGCTTTGCTCGCCGAGCGGGTGAACAGTGTGACTTCGGCGCCCATCGCTTTGGCGAACTTGATGCCCATGTGGCCAAGGCCACCCATGCCGAGAATCCCGACCTTGTCGCCAGCCTTGACCCCGTAGTGCTTGAGCGGCGAGTAGGTGGTGATGCCGGCACAAAGGATCGGCGCGGCGCTGGCCAGGTCGAGTTTCTCCGGGATGCGCACCACGAAGTGCTCGCTGACGACGATGCTGTCCGAGTAGCCGCCCATGGTGTTGCTGCCATCGACCCGGTCCGGGGTGGCGTAAGTCATGGTCGGGCCTTCGAGGCAGTATTGCTCGAGGCTCTGCTGGCAGGCAGCGCAGGTGCGGCAGGAGTCGACCATGCAGCCGACACCGACCAGATCGCCTACTTTATGTTGAGTGACGTTGGCACCGACGGCGGTGACTTTTCCGACGATCTCGTGGCCGGGCATCAGCGGATACACGGCGATGCCCCATTCGTTGCGCGCCTGGTGGATGTCGGAGTGGCAGACGCCGCAGTACAGGATCGCGATCGCCACGTCGTCAGCTCGAGGGCTGCGGCGTTCGAATTTCATCGGGGCGAGGGGGGTGGTGGCCGATTGGGCGGCATAACCGATAGCGGTGTACATGAGGAACCTCGCAGAAGCAGTGACAGGTGAGGTGGCGCATTCTGGGCGTCGTCCGCCGCTGCGGCCATGACGATTCCTCCGGCTCTCATGCCTAATCCTCCGGCATGCAGGTCTGGGCGAGCGCATTGGCAAAAGGATCTGCGATGATGCTTGCATGCCTTTTTCCGTGACTTTTTTGAAGACCCCTCCGATGCAGTTGACCCGCCACCTTGATGCCAATGCCACGCTGGTTTCGCTGATCGAACCGCTGGCGCTCCGCGACGGTTACAGCCAGACCGGGCTGCCCGGTGTGCAGGTGTTGCGCGCCAGTTGTGACGTCGCGCGTGGCCCGCACATTTATGAGCCGAGCCTGATGATCATCGCCCAGGGCAGCAAGCTGGCGTTCCTCGGTCCGCGCACTATGGAATATGGCGCCGGGCACTACCTGATTCAGGCGCTGCCGGTGCCATTCGAGTGCGAAACCTTTGCCTTGCCGGATGCGCCGTTGCTGGGGGTGTCGGTAGCGATCGACCGGGTGCTGCTCGGCGAGCTGGTACTGGCCATGGGGCTGGCGCCGGGGCGGCACATTCCGGCGCAGACCCCGGAGTCGATGACCTCGGTGGTGCTCGACGATGACATGCGCGGCTGCGTCGAACGCTTGTTACGCTGCCTGCACGATCCGCTGGAGCGGCAGATTCTCGGGCCGGCGCGGGTGCGTGAATTGTTGTTCACTGCGTTGCGCGGGCCGCAGGCCGATGTGTTGCGCGCGCTGGTCGAGCAGCAGGGACAGTTCGCCCGGGTTGCGGCGTCGATCAGTCATCTGCATGCGCATTACACCGAGCCGCTGAATGTCGAGACCCTGGCCAGTTGCGCCAACATGAGTGTTTCGACCTTCCACGAGCACTTCAAGCGCAGCACGTTGCTGTCGCCGGTGCAGTACCTGAAGCGCTTGCGGTTGCTCAAGGCGCAGACCTTGCTGATCGCCGAGGGGCTGGGCGTGGCGCAGGTCGCGCATCGGGTGGGGTATCAGAGCACGTCGCAGTTCAGTCGCGAGTACAAGCGCTACTTCGAGCGCAGCCCGGGTGACGAACGCGTTGCCTGAGTCTGCACAAATCCTTTGTAGGAGTGAGCCTGCTCGCGATAGCGGTGTGTCAGTCAACGATGATGCTGGCTGATACAACGCTATCGCGAGCAGGCTCACTCCTACAGTAGTTTTGTGGTGAAACAAAAAGCTATGAGCAACAAAAAGGCCCCCAATTCGGGAGCCTCGTTGTTCAGCTATACGACTTACATGTTCGGGTAAGTCGGGCCGCCGGCGCCTTCCGGCGTGACCCAGGTGATGTTCTGCGAAGGATCCTTGATGTCACAGGTCTTGCAGTGCACGCAGTTCTGAGCGTTGATCTGGAAGCGCTTCTCGCCGTCTTCCTTGGTGATCACTTCGTACACACCGGCCGGGCAGTAGCGCTGCGCCGGTTCGTCGTACAGCGGCAGGTTCTTGCTGATAGGGATGCTCGGGTCGGTCAGCTTCAGGTGGCAAGGCTGTTCTTCTTCGTGGTTGGTACCGGAGATGAACACTGAGCTCAGTTTGTCGAAGCTGAGCTTGCCGTCCGGCTTCGGATAGTCGATTTTCTTGCAGTCGGCCGCGAGCTTGAGGCAAGCGTAATCCGGCTTGGTGTCGTGCAGGGTGAACGGCAGTTTGCCGCCGAAGATGTTCTGGTCCAGCCAGTTGAAACCACCGCCGACGATCGCGCCGAACTTGTGGATCGCCGGGCCGAAGTTGCGGCTGGCGAACAGTTCGTCGTAGAGCCAGCTCTTTTTGAACGCGTCGACGTAGGACGTCAGCTCTTCAGTGCCGTCCTTTTCAGCGAACAGAGCGTCAGCTACCGATTCTGCGGCAAGCATGCCGGACTTCATCGCGGTGTGGCTGCCCTTGATCTTGGCGAAGTTCAGGGTGCCGAGGTCGCAGCCGATCAGCGCGCCGCCCTTGAAGACCATTTTCGGCAGCGAGTTCAGGCCACCTTTGCAGATTGCGCGAGCGCCGTAGCTGATGCGCTTGCCGCCTTCCAGGTACTGAGCCAGCACCGGGTGATGCTTGAGGCGCTGGAACTCGTCGAACGGCGACAGGTAAGTGTTGCTGTAGGACAGGTCAACGATCAGACCGACCACGACCTGGTTGTTTTCCAGGTGATAGAGGAACGAGCCACCAGTGTTCTCGGTGCCCATGATGTCCAGCGGCCAGCCGGCGGTGTGCACCACCAGGCCTGGCTGATGTTTGGCCGGGTCGATTTCCCAGATCTCTTTCAGGCCGATGCCGTAGTGCTGGGCGTCGGCATCGCTGTCGAGGTTGTAGCGCTTGATCAGTTGCTTGCCGATGTGGCCACGGCAGCCTTCGGCGAACAGCGTGTACTTGCCACGCAGTTCCATGCCCGGGGTGTACAGGCCTTCTTTCGGGTTGCCTTCACGGTCGACGCCCAGATCACCGGTGATGATCCCGCGCACGATGCCACTTTCGTCGATCAATGCTTCCTGAGCGGCGAAGCCCGGGTAGATTTCCACGCCCAGGTTCTCGGCCTGCTGAGCCAGCCAGCGGCACAGGTTACCCAGGGAAATAATGTAATTGCCTTCGTTGTGCATGGTCTTGGGCACAAAGAAGTCAGGGATTTTCTGCGCGCTTTCGGCGTTTTTCAGCACGAAAATATCGTCGCGGGTGACCGGAGTGTTCAGCGGGGCGCCGAGTTCTTTCCAGTCCGGGAACAGTTCGTTCAGAGCGCGTGGTTCGAATACGGCGCCGGAAAGGATGTGTGCGCCGACTTCGGAGCCTTTTTCGACCACGCAGACGCTGATTTCCTTACCGGCTTCGGCGGCCTTCTGCTTCAGACGGCAGGCGGCGGACAGGCCAGCGGGGCCGGCACCGACGATGACCACGTCGAATTCCATGTATTCGCGTTCCACAGGCTATCTCCTACTCAAGGCTCAACAGTTTTTTTTCTAATTTGGAGGTTCGGTGTCGCATCCGTTATTGCCTTTACGTTAACGTCAAGGGTAATAATGGGCAAACCACCTTTCTCTCTAGGCGGCGCATTATATCTACACCACTCCGAGCGTCCAATACAAACGTTTGTTTGAATTGGCTCCAGCCCAGAGAAATCAAAGAAGCGCGGCTTATGAACGACCATTTTGCCGTATTGACCGGAATAGGCGTTCCGGTCAAGATACGGGCGGTTTTGCGCTCGTCGTAGGCAGACTGGCGGTTTCAAGAGCACCTCTAAAGACAGGGCACAGGCAGTTGAAGGTGATGCGCAGCGCAGGTCCGGCGCGCAGTTTACACACCGTGCAGATCCATGACTTGTTGGTCACCACTGACGAACGGTCATCGCCCCCAGCCGGCGTTTTTAGAGGTGCCCTTGTGCCCGATGAGCATCAACCGCCAGGTTCGCCTAGGCGACTTTCTTTTCACCGGAGAGTAACGAGGAATCCATGAAGGTTCTTGTAGCTGTCAAACGCGTTGTGGATTACAACGTCAAGGTTCGCGTCAAGGCGGACAATTCCGGCGTCGATCTCGCCAACGTCAAGATGTCGATGAACCCGTTCTGCGAAATCGCAGTGGAAGAAGCCGTACGCCTGAAAGAGAAAGGTGTTGCGACTGAAATCGTCGTCGTCTCCATCGGCCCGTCCACCGCTCAGGAACAGCTGCGTACCGCACTGGCTCTGGGTGCCGACCGCGCCATCCTCGTCGAATCCGCTGAAGACCTGACTTCGCTGGCCGTGGCCAAGCTGCTCAAGGCTGTGGTCGACAAGGAACAGCCTCAGCTGGTGATCCTGGGCAAACAGGCTATCGACAGCGACAACAACCAGACCGGCCAGATGCTCGCTGCATTGAGCGGCTACGGTCAGGGCACTTTCGCCTCGAAAGTCGAAGTCTCCGGCGACAGCGTTGCCGTGACCCGCGAAATCGACGGCGGCGCGCAGACCGTTTCGCTGAAACTGCCGGCCATCGTCACCACCGACCTGCGTTTGAACGAGCCGCGCTACGCGTCCCTGCCAAACATCATGAAAGCCAAGAAGAAGCCTCTCGAAGTGCTGACTCCGGACGCTTTGGGCGTTTCCACCGCTTCCACCAACAAGACCCTGAAAGTCGAAGCGCCGGCTGCACGCAGCGCGGGCATCAAGGTCAAGTCGGTGGCTGAACTGGTCGAGAAACTGAAAAACGAAGCGAAGGTAATCTAAATGACTATCTTGGTTATTGCTGAACACGACAACAAAGTGCTGGCCCCGGCCACGCTGAACACTGTTGCTGCTGCTGCCAAAATCGGCGGCGACATCCACGTGCTGGTTGCAGGTCAAGGCGCTGGCGCCGTGGCTGAAGCTGCGGCAAAAATCGCTGGTGTGAGTAAAGTCCTGAATGCTGACAATGCCGCTTACGCGCATCAGCTGCCAGAAAACGTTGCTCCGCTGGTTGCTGAGCTGGGCAAGGGTTACAGCCACATCCTGGCTGCCGCCACTTCCAACGGCAAAAACATCCTGCCGCGCGTAGCCGCTGCACTGGACGTTGACCAGATCTCCGAGATCATCTCGGTGGAAAGCGCTGACACCTTCAAGCGCCCGATCTACGCCGGTAACGCCATCGCTACCGTGCAGTCGACTGCTCCAATCAAAGTGATCACCGTACGTGCCACCGGTTTCGACCCGGTTGCTGCTGAAGGTGGTTCGGCGGCTGTTGAAGCCGTTGCTGCTGCGCACGATGCCGGCACCTCCAGCTTCGTCAGCGAAGAACTGGCCAAGTCCGATCGTCCTGAACTGACCGCTGCCAAGATCGTCGTTTCCGGCGGCCGCGGCATGCAGAACGGCGACAACTTCAAACACCTGTACGCGCTGGCCGACAAGCTGGGCGCAGCCGTCGGTGCTTCGCGCGCCGCGGTCGACGCAGGTTTCGTTCCGAACGACATGCAGGTCGGTCAGACCGGCAAGATCGTTGCGCCTCAGCTGTACATCGCCGTCGGTATCTCCGGCGCGATTCAGCACCTGGCCGGCATGAAAGACTCCAAGGTGATCGTTGCGATCAACAAGGACGAAGAAGCGCCGATCTTCCAGGTGGCCGATTACGGCCTGGTGGCGGATCTGTTCGAAGCAGTCCCTGAGCTGGAGAAGCTGGTCTAATCCGGCGGCTTCACTTATAAAGAGCCCGGCCTTCTGGTCGGGCTTTTTTTTGTTTCGGATTTGAGTGGAGCGTGTTGCCATGGATCTGCGCCGCAGGTTGTTATTGGGATTGATCCTCTTGCCGGGGATGGCTGCGGCTGCCGGCAAATGCGAGCGCCTCGTCGTTACCGGCAGCCCGGACGCACCGCCGTACCTGTGGCAGGACCCGCAGAACCCTAAACAGTTGATCGGCGCCAGTGCCGACCTGTTGCAGCAAGTGGCCAAGGACCTCGGCATCAAGGTCGAGCTGCTTTACGCCGGCAAACGCGCGCAGGCCCTCGATGAGGTGCGCAGTGGGCGCATGGACATGCTGGCCGACACGCCGCTGATGTTCAACGAGCTGGAAAACCTCGACTACATCTATCCGCCACTGCTGGAAAACGACTACCTGGTGTGGACGCGCAAAGGCTCGACGCTGATCTACCGCGAAGCCAAAGACCTGCACGGGCACACTGGCGGGCTGTCGGAAAAGTCTCGAATGACTCACGAATTCGGTACTTTCGCCGAGCAGAATCTGACCCTGACGCGCACGGCAAACATCACTCAGACCTTTCAGAAACTTCTGCTGGGTGAAGTGGAATATGTACTCGCCGGGCGCTACTCGGGCATGGCTGCCGCGCAGGCATTGGGCATGGCCAATGACCTGCTGGCCTTCGAGCAACCGATCGACCGACCGGGCCTGTTCCTCGCGGTTTCGCACAACTCGGCCTGCAACGATCCGTGGTTGCGCGGACAGCTCGCTAAAAAGATGACAGAATTGCCCGCGTCCGGACTGACCGAAGCCGCGCTGCAACGCAACATCGAGCGCTGGAAGGCGCAGCAGCAACAGCCGCAGCCATCTGTCAGTGCCCCAAAACAGTAGGGATTCTTAGTGAGTATTCGACCTCTTTTCGCGGCCATGGCCGTTCTGGCCCTGGCCGGCTGCGCCAACGATCCGGCACCCAATGAACAAATGCGTCTGACCGAGCAGGCCATCGCCCAGGCCAAGGCCGTGGGTGCGACCGCCGATGAAATGCCGGAAATGAAACTGGCCGAAGACAAGTTCAACCGGGCCAAGGGCAACATGGCCGATGAGTCGTTCAAGAACGCGCGCATGCGTTCCGAGCAGGCCGAGCTGGATGCGCGTCTGGCCGAAGCCAAAGTGCTGACGCAAAAGAGCGAAGAGCAATTGAATGTGCTGAACACCCGCATCATCCGTCTGCGCAAGCAACTGGGAGATGCCCAATGAACCTCAAGTCAAAAGCCCTCGGCGGACTGATTCTGGCCGGTTGCGCGAGCCTCTACGGCTGCGCCGGCCAACACAGCGAAGCCGCCCTGCAGCAGGCCAGCAGCGACTTCCAGAAGGTCAAGGAAGACTCCAACGTGCTGCGCATCGCGCCGAAAGACGTGATCCGCGCGGGTGAGTCGCTGGCCCGGGCCGATCGGCTGTCGACCTATTGGGGCAGCGGCTGGGACGTTGCGCATTACGCTTACCTGAGCCAGCGCTACAGCGAAATCGCCCGCGAGCACACCACTCTGGTGCTCAACGAAGAGCGTGCGGCGAAGCTCGAGCTGGAACGCCAGCGCCTGCAACTGGCCCTTCGCGAGTCCAAACTGCTGAGCGTGCAGCAGCAGGGCAAGTGGCTCGAAGAGCAGATCGTCGCGCTGGCCACTACTCAGACCGATCGCGGCCTGGTGATGACCCTCGGCGATGTGCTGTTCGACACCGGCGAAGCGGAGCTGAAGAACTCGGCTAACCGCGTAGTGTTGAAAATTGTGCAGTTCCTGCAGCTCAACCCGAAACGCGTGGTGCGTATCGAGGGCTACACCGACAGCACCGGCGGCAAACAGGAAAACCTCAAGCTGTCGCGTGATCGCGCACAAGCGGTGGCCGATGTGCTGATGGACCTCGGCATCGAGGACAAGCGCATTCAGGTCGAAGGTTACGGCGACGAGTACCCGGTGGACGCCAACGCTTCCGAGCGCGGGCGGGCACAGAATCGTCGGGTGGAAATTGTGTTCTCCGACGAAAAAGGCCAGCTCGGCGCCGCCCGCTGAGGGCTGCGTCTCTGGAAAGCCCGGGCTGTCATGCAGCGCCGGGCTTTTTTACGTCTGTCGATTGGCGCGCAAATCCATACAGTTGTAGCTGACACCGCACTGTATGGTTGACTAAAGTGGCAACTGTCCCAGTACACTTCTAAACTGTTCCGGTATTGTTTCATACAAGAATAAAATGCCCGTGAAATCGAGTGCTGCGTCATGACCAATCTCTTGCTCTACCAACGTATTGCTCAACAACTGGCTGAAGACATCCGCCGTGGCGTCTATCAGCCCGGGGAACGCGTGCCGTCGGTGCGCAAGATGAGTTCGCAGCTCAATGTCAGCCATGCGACGGTGTTGCAGGCTTACGCCAATCTCGAAGACCAGGGCCTGATCCGTGCGCGGCCGCAGTCCGGTTACTACGTGCACCAGACACCGGCGCTGACGGCGCCGACGCCGGATATCGCCCGGGTCGAACGGCCAGGGCTGGTCACTCGCGCCAGCATCATTCAGCAAGTGTTGGTCGAATCGCGTCGCGAAGGCGTATTTCCCTTGGGCGCGGCGGTGCCGAGTGTCGAATATTTGCCGGTTCGCGCCCTGCATCAGCAATTGGCCAAAGTCACCCGTTTCCATAGCCCGCGGGCATTCAGTTACATGTTCAGCCCCGGTTTTGAACCGTTGCGCCGGCAAGTGGCTATCCGCATGCGCGACGCCGGCGTCGTGGTCGATCCGTCAGAAGTGGTGATTACCCACGGTTGTGTCGATGCGTTGCAGATGTCGTTGCGCGTGTTGACCCGTCCGGGTGACCTGATTGCCGCCGAGTCGCCGACCTATTACGGCTTGCTGCAACTGGCCGACCTGCTGGGCCTGAAAGTGATCGAGATTCCCAGCGATCCAGCCACCGGCATGAGCCTTGAGGCTTTGCAACTGGCCGCCAACCAATGGTCGATCAAGGCGCTGGTGCTGACCACGCGACTGAGTAATCCACTGGGCGGCACCATGCCCGAAGAGCGGCAGAAACAATTGCTGCGTCTGGCCTCGGACTTCGATATCCAGATTGTCGAAGATGACATCTATGGCGAATTGATGTTCGAACAGGGCCGCACCAAAGCCCTGAAAGCCTATGACCGGCTCGACCGGGTGATCTACTGCTCGAGCTTCTCCAAAACGTTGTCGCCGGGAGTGCGTGTCGGCTGGATGATTGCCGGCAAGTATCAGCAGGAAATCCAGCGCCTGCAGACGTTCACCACGCACTCGGCGTGCAGCGTGACGCAAATGGCGATAGCCGCTTATCTGGAAAATGGCGGTTATGACCGGCATTTACGGTACATCCGCCAGGAATACCGAAAAAACCTCAGCGCCTTCCAGCTGGCGGTGCAGCAGTACTTCCCCGAAGGCACGCAAATGACCCGGCCCACCGGCGGTTTCATCCTCTGGGTGAGTCTGCCGGGCAGGGTCAATACCCAGGAATTGCACGTGCGCGCATTGCAGCAGGGCATCAGCATCGCGCCGGGGCTGATCTTCAGTAATACCGAGCAGTTCAATCACTGTATCCGCCTCAATTGCGGCACACCGTGGAATCGCGAGGCGGAAAGGGCGCTGATGACCCTCGGTTTACTGGCGACTCAACTGTGCCAGGAAACTGCTGGCGGATTTTGAACGAGCGGTGCGTCGAGCTTGTCTTGTGACGCTCAACAAGCGAGCATATGGCCCTCTGCCGTTAGTGTTGTTGGGTTCATGAAAGCGATTTTTCCTGCCGCCTGGATTTTGCTTGGTGTGTTGACGATGGGCCACGTGCCCGGTGTCTTGGCAGCCGCCGTTCAGGAAAAAACCGCAACGTCTGCCCCGGTGAGCAAAGCGGTCGCCAGCAAAAAAGCCGCAGCAGATAAGAAAGCTCAGGATAAAAAGGCCCTGCAGAAGAAAACCGCCCCGGTGAAGAAACGGCCTCCGGTCGCTTCCAAGTCGAAACCGGCCAGTGAGGTGGTGAAAACCAGATTGCCTCCAGCCAAGCTGGACCTGAGCCTGCCCAAGGACATGGTCCAGCAGCTCAAACCGGCCGGTACCGTGCCGATGCCTAAACACGACGCGATCCTGCCGCAGATGTTTGGCGAGAAGAACAGCGGATTCCAGCTCAACGGCCGTCTGCTCAGCAACGAAATGCAGTTGCAACTGCGCAACGAAGAACGCCGCGAAGTCGAAGGCGCAGCGCTGGATTTCGAGTTCAAGCAGTAAATTCAATCGATCCGTGACCCGCAGACCAGACGCTTTGTCGGAGACTGGTCAGTCACATTCAGTTATCGGTAAAAACCCCGGTTCAGGGAATTTGAAACAACCGTTTTAGCGGTTACTCTGTCCGTGTCTCTTTAACACATTGCCCGTCGCGAGGACTTGCTCGTCATGAAATGCCGTGAAGGCTGTGGCGCTTGCTGTATTGCCCCTTCCATCAGTTCTGCCATTCCGGGCATGCCCAATGGCAAACCCGCCGGCGAACGTTGCGTGCAGCTGTCGGTCGAAAACCTGTGCAATATTTTCGGTCAACCGGAGCGTCCGGCGGTCTGTTCCGGCTTCGCGGCTGATGTCGAAGTCTGTGGCAGCAGCTCGGAAGAAGCGATCAAACTGATCGGCTGGTGGGAGCAGATGACAGCGGCGTGATGTGTCAAACGAACGGAACTTCAACAATAAGGAATAAGACTATGGGTTCGCTGCATCGTATCGCTGTGTTGTGTGGTTTGACGGCCGTGCTGGCCACTTCGGTTGCTCAGGCCGAGGACTGGAAAGTCGCCAAGGAGCAGGACGGGATCAAGGTCTCGCTGGCCGAAGTGCCGGGTTCCGATTACAAGTCCTATCAGGGTGTTGCCCTGATGAAGACCACCGTTGCCAAACTGCGTGCCTTGCAGGAAGACGTGTCCGCAGCTTGCGCCTGGATTCACGAGTGCAAGACCCAGAAGCTGCTCAAGCATGAAGGCGATCAGAGCTGGACCTACACCCAGTTCAATACGCCGTGGCCAGTGACTCCGCGTGATTCGGTGCTGCACATCACCACCGTTGAAGGTGCCGATGGCAGCCTGACCCGCAACCTCGAAGGCGTACCGAAGTACATTCCCGAAGAGAAAGGCTTTGTCCGTGTCGCCCAGGTCAAAGGTTTCTGGAAGTTCGTGCCCAAAGGTGATCAGGTCGAAGTGACTTATCAGGTACACACCGAGCCAGGCGGCAGCGTGCCGAGCATGATTGCCAACAAGTTTGTGGTCGACGCGCCGTTCAACACCCTTAAATCCCTGAAAGAACGCGCCGAGAAGTAATCCTCGCGCTTTGCGCAAAACGCCCCGATCGATTCGGGGCGTTTTTGTTTTGTCGCTATATTGTGTTTCCAGATATGCGTTGAACGAAATTTTCACAAAGCGTTCCAGACAATTCGCCCGCGCAATTCACGTCGTCCCTATGCGGCAGCCGGTATGAAAGAGTCGGGCAGTGGGGCAGTAATCAATGGCAATGCTGCCGTTGATCGTGCAACATTTGCGCACCGCGCACGCCCCGGGGCCTGGATAGGCCAATAGAGGGCATGGCGCAGCTGTATTTTGCAACTTCAACTTCCAATGGGTCCTAAAACGACATGGCAAACCCGGACGCCCTGAATCAGCAGCGATCTTCCACTCGCCTGCTGCAACCGACCGTCAAATCGCATCTGGCCTACACACTGTTGTGTGCCCTGGTCATGATGGTGATGTTTTCCGTGCTGCGCCTCGCGCTGCTGGTCTACAACCGCGAGATGATCCTCGACACCCCGGCTTCGACCTTCCTCGAAGCCTTCGCCAACGGCCTGCGTTTCGACCTGCGCCTGGTGGTCTACATCTGCGTTCCGCTGCTGCTGGCACTGTTCAGTGCGCGGGCGATGGCTGCTCGCGGCTTCTTCCGTCTGTGGCTGACCGTTGCATCCAGTATCGCGCTGTTCCTCGGCCTGATGGAAATGGACTTCTACCGCGAGTTTCACCAGCGCCTCAACGGCCTGGTGTTCCAGTACGTGAAGGAAGACCCGAAAACCGTAATGAGCATGCTCTGGTACGGTTTTCCGGTGGTGCGCTACCTGCTGGCGTGGGCCGTTGGCACTGTGATCCTGACCCTGGCCTTCAAGGGCGCCGACCGCGCGACCCGTCCACGCGGTCCGTTCAGTGGCGGCAACGTCGGCACCCGTCAGGTGGCGCCGTGGTACACCCGCCTCGCGGTGTTCGTGGTCTGCCTGCTGATCTGCGTGGTGGCTGCCCGTGGCACCCTGCGTCAGGGCCCGCCGCTGCGCTGGGGTGACGTGTACACCACCGAATCGAACTTCGCCAACCAGCTCGGCCTCAACGGCACACTGTCGCTGATTGCGGCCGCCAAGGACCGCATGGGCGAAGATCGCAACAACATCTGGAAAGCCACGCTGCCGCAGGAACAAGCGCAGAAAGTCGTGCGCGAGATGCTGGTGATGCCGGACGACAAACTGGTCGATGCCGACATCGCTGCCGTGCGTCGTGACTACACGCCACCTGCCGACAAGACCCTGCCGATCAAGAACGTGGTCGTGATCCTGATGGAAAGCATGGCCGGTCACTCGGTGGGCGCCCTGGGCGCGCCGGGCAACATCACGCCGTACCTCGACAAACTGTCGAAGGAAGGCCTGCTGTTCGACCGTTTCTTCTCCAATGGCACCCATACCCACCAGGGTATGTTCGCTACCATGGCGTGCTTCCCGAACCTGCCGGGTTTCGAATACCTGATGCAGACCCCGGAAGGCAGCCACAAGCTCTCCGGCCTGCCGCAACTGCTCAGCGCGCGCAAGTATGACGACGTCTACGTCTACAACGGTGACTTCGCCTGGGACAACCAGTCGGGCTTCTTCAGCAACCAGGGCATGACCAACTTCGTTGGCCGTAACGACTTCGTCAACCCGGTGTTCTCTGATCCGACCTGGGGCGTGTCCGACCAGGACATGTTCGACCGCGGTCTGGTGGAACTGAAGGCGCGGGAAAACGGCAAGCCGTTCTACGCGCTGCTGCAAACCCTGTCCAACCACACGCCGTACGCCTTGCCGACGCCATTGCCGGTCGAGCGCGTGACCGATCGCGGCACGCTCAACGAACACCTGACCGCCATGCGTTACGCCGACTGGGCACTGGGTCAGTTCTTCGAGAAGGCGCGCAAAGAGCCGTACTTCAAGGAAACCTTGTTCGTGATCGTCGGCGACCATGGTTTCGGCAACGAGCGTCAGATCACCGAAATGGACCTGGGCCGCTTCAACGTGCCGATGCTGATGATCGCACCGGGCATTCAGGAGAAGTTCGGTACCCGTGACCACACCGTGGGCACCCAGATCGACATCGTACCGACCATCATGGGCCGTCTCGGCGGCGAAGTGCGTCATCAGTGCTGGGGCCGCGACTTGCTCAACCTGCCGGCAGGCGACACCGGTTTCGGTGTGATCAAGCCGTCGGGCAGCGAGCAGACCACGGCCATCGTGACTGCCGACCAGATCCTGGTGCTGCCGAAAGAGAAGGAAATGGCGCCGAAGATCTATCAGTACCAACTGGGCGCGAACCCTTCTGCCGAGATCATTCCGGACGCCCCGCGTACCGCAGAATTGAAGCTCAAGCTTGAAGCGTTCCTGCAAACAGCGACCAAGAGCCTGATGGACAACACCGCCGGTGTGGTCAACGGCAAGCCAGACTGATAAACCGCTGCATGAAAAAGAGGCCCCTGAGGGCCTCTTTTTTTGTCTTGGGGTTTTATATCCTGCCCAGTAACAGCAAGACCAACAGCACCACCAATACCACGCCGATAATGCCCGACGGGCCATAACCCCAACTTCTGGAGTGCGGGAAGACCGGCAGACCACCGATCAGCAACAGGATCAGGATAATGATAAGAATTGTGCCCATGTCGATTTCCTTGTTGATAGTGTTCGAGAAGTCTTGGTATTCAAGGGCGACTGGAGATTAATTAAATCCAGACGGCTTACAAATTCCGACTGGCACGAATGACAGAAAATTCAAAGTTTTTTTAATGTATTTAGGCCGCAGGTTTATTTCCTTTTTCCCGCCTCGCAAGTTCAGAACTCTGTCGCTTCAAACGAATCCAACGCGCCACGGTTTGCCCCCACCATTCAGCAATCTGATGGAGCGTGGGTGGTCGCGGATCCTTCGCTACACTCCGCGCATCTCCTACGGAACAACAAGGCTGTCTGCTATGCAAAATCGCATGATGATCACTGGCGCGGGCTCAGGTTTAGGTCGCGAAATCGCGCTGCGCTGGGCCCGTGAAGGCTGGCAACTGGCCTTGTCCGACGTCAGCGAGCCTGGCCTGCAGGAAACCTTGAAGCAGGTGCGTGAGGCCGGTGGCGACGGTTTCACCCAGCGTTGCGATGTGCGCGACTACAGCCAGCTCACCGCGTTTGCCCAGGCCTGCGAAGTGAAGCTGGGCGGCATCGATGTCATCGTCAACAACGCGGGTGTGGCGTCCGGCGGGTTCTTCAGCGAACTGTCGCTGGAGGACTGGGACTGGCAGATCGCAATCAACCTGATGGGCGTGGTCAAGGGTTGCAAGGCGTTCCTGCCGCTGCTGGAGCAGAGCAAAGGCAAGATCATTAACATCGCCTCGATGGCGGCGTTGATGCAAGGCCCGGCCATGAGTAATTACAACGTGGCCAAGGCCGGTGTGGTGGCATTGTCCGAAAGCCTGCTGGTCGAACTGGCGCAACAGGAAGTTGGTGTGCATGTGGTCTGCCCGTCGTTCTTCCAGACCAACTTGCTCGATTCGTTCCGTGGCCCGACCCCGGCGATGAAAGCGCAGGTTGGCAAGTTGCTGGAAAGTTCGCCGATCAGCGCAGCCGACATTGCTGACTACATCTACCAGCAAGTGGCCGCCGGCGAGTTCATGACTCTGCCGCACGAGCAGGGGCGTATGGCCTGGGCGATCAAGCAGAAGAACCCGCAACTGATCTACAACGAAATGACCACCATGGCCGATAAAATGCGCGCCAAGACCAAACAAACCAACGGCTGAACTTGCCCAGTGGGTGTCGCGTCGTTAGGGTGGCCGCAATGGTCACCCTGTCGAGACGCATCAATGCTCAATTACCTGTGGTTCTTCCTCGCGGCGCTGTTTGAAATCGCCGGTTGTTTCGCTTTTTTCATGTGGCTGCGCCAGGGCAAAAGTGCCTTGTGGGTCATTCCGGCGCTGCTCAGCCTGACCCTGTTCGCCCTGTTGCTCACCCGTGTTGAAGCGGCTTACGCCGGTCGCGCCTATGCCGCGTATGGCGGGATCTACATCGTGGCGTCGATCGGCTGGCTGGCGGTGGTCGAGCGCGTGCGCCCGCTGGGTTCGGACTGGATCGGCGTGGCGCTGTGCGTGATCGGGGCGAGCGTGATTCTGTTCGGTCCGCGTTTTTCCGCCGCTTGAGACGAGACTGTTTAGCGATTTGCAGGAAATGTCTGACGGGCGCAGCGCTTTAGGGTGTAGGGCAAGACTGAATTGCTCGCCACGCATTGTCGAGCGGGCGCCGACCGCGCATCTTCAGGGCTGGCTAACCCTGAAGGACGAACTCCATGCTTGTACTCAGCCGTGTTGTGGGCGAGTTGATTTCCATCGGTGACGACATTTCCGTGCGCGTTTTGTCGGTCAACGGTTCCAGCGTGCGCTTTGGTGTCGAAGCACCGCAGAAGGTCAATGTGCACCGCTCTGAAGTCTACGAGCGGATTCAGCGCAAACAGGCCACTGAAAAAGTCCGCTGAAGTCTCAGTCGAACAGATGCTTGGGCACGTCATGTTTGAGCATCAATTGGCATTGCTCGCTTTCCGGGTCGAACACGATCAGTGCCTGGCCTTTGGTCAGTGCCTGGCGCACGCGCAGCACGCGGGTTTCCAACGGTGTGTCATCACCGTTGTCGGTGCCGTCGCGGGTGACGAAGTCCTCGATCAGACGGGTGAGGGTGTCGACTTCAAGAGCGTCGTAGGGGATCAGCATGGGCACCTCGGTTCAATCAATGTCGGGATGCTACGGCGATTGCCGGTTGGCTGCCAGTTTTTGCGTTGACCGCACCAGCCTCTTCGCGAGCAAGCCCGCTCCCACATGGGAACGCATTCCAACTGTGGGAGCGGGCTTGCTCGCGAAGAGGCCGGTACAGACAACAATTATCTATCTAGTCGGAACGCTGCCCGACCAGACTGTCCACCGGCGGCACCCGCGTATCGCTCTCCATCTGCGTGTCGTGTTCAATCTGATGACTGAAGCGATCCAGCGAAGCATTCGCCGGCGCTGCATCGCTGGCGAACACCGGCGGACTCAAAATGTAGGCGCCCAACAACCGGCTCAACGCCGCCAGACTGTCGATGTGCGTGCGCTCATAGCCATGGGTTGCATCACAACCAAACGCCAGCAGCGCCGTACGAATATCGTGCCCGGCGGTCACCGCCGAGTGCGCATCGCTGAAGTAGTAGCGGAACAGGTCACGGCGCACCGGCAGCTCGTTTTCACTGGCCAGGCGCAGTAAATGCCGCGACAGGTGATAGTCGTAAGGCCCGCCGGAATCCTGCATCGCCACGCTCACTGCGTGTTCGCTGGAATGTTGGCCCGGCGCGACCGGTGCAATGTCGATGCCGACGAACTCGCTGACATCCCACGGCAAGGCCGCCGCTGCGCCGCTACCGGTTTCTTCGGTGATGGTGAACAGCGGATGGCAGTCGATCATCAATTCCTGACCGCTGTCGACGATGGCTTTGAGCGAGGCGAGCAACGCCGCGACCCCTGCCTTGTCATCCAGGTGACGGGCGCTGATATGACCGCTGTCGGTGAACTCCGGCAGCGGGTCGAACGCCACCACATCGCCGACGCTGATGCCCAGTGAGTCGCAATCGGCCTTGGTTGCGCAGTACGCGTCCAGGCGCAATTCGACGTGATCCCAACTGATCGGCATCTCGTCCACAGCGGTATTGAACGCGTGCCCGGAAGCCATCAGCGGCAGCACGCTGCCGCGAATCACGCCGTTGTCGGTGAACAGGCTGACCCGGCTGCCCTCGGCAAACCGGCTCGACCAGCAGCCGACCGGGGCCAGAGTCAGGCGGCCGTTGTCCTTCACCGCACGCACGGCGGCACCGATGGTGTCCAGGTGCGCGGAGACGGCGCGGTCGGGGCTGTTCTTCTTGCCCTTGAGGGTGGCGCGGATCGTGCCGCGACGGGTCATTTCGAAGGGAATGCCGAGTTCCTCCAGACGCTCGGCGACGTAGCGCACGATGGTGTCGGTGAACCCGGTGGGGCTGGGAATGGCGAGCATTTCCAGGAGGACTTTCTGCAGGTAGTTCAGATCCGGTTCGGGGATTTGCGTGGTCATGGAAACTCCTGATGGGTTGAGCACTGATCGTTCCCACGCTCTGCGTGGGAATGCAGCCAGGGACGCTCTGCGTCCCAAGAGCGGACGCAGAGCGTCCAGTGAGGCGTTCCCACGCAGAGCGTGGGAACGATCAGGAAAGGGTTAAATGGCCGGCTGACTGTGCGGAAACAACAAATCGACAAACCGCTCTGCCGTCGGCTGCGGTTCGTGGTTGGCCAGTCCCGCGCGTTCGTTGGCTTCGATAAACACGTACTCCGGCTGATCCGCCGCCGGCACCATCAAGTCGAGGCCAACCATCGGAATGTCCAGCGCCCGCGCCGCCCGTACGGCGGCATCGACCAGGGTCGGATGCAGAATCGCCGTGACGTCCTCCAGCGTGCCGCCGGTGTGCAGATTGGCGGTGCGGCGCACGAACAGATGCTCGCCGGCCGGCAGGATGCTGCTGTAGTCATACCCGGCCGCGTGCAGGGTGCGCTGGGTTTCCTGATCCAGTGGGATCTTGCTCTCGCCACCAGTGGCAGCTTGCCGGCGTCGGCTCTGGGCCTCGATCAGCGCGCCAATCGAATGGTGCCCGTCGCCGACCACTTCAGCGGGACGGCGAATCGCCGCCGCTACCACCTCAAAACCGATCACCAGAATTCGCAGGTCCAGCCCTTCGTGGAAACTTTCAAGCAGCACACGGCTGTCAAAATGTTTGGCGGACTCGATGGCCTGCTGCACCTCCTCGATGCTCTGCAGATCCACCGCCACACCTTGACCCTGTTCACCATCCAGTGGCTTGACCACCACCCGCTGATGCTCGTCGAGAAACGCCAGGTTGTCGTCGGCATTGCCTGCCAATTGCTGCGAGGGCAGCTTGAGGCCGGCGGCCTTCAACACTTTGTGGGTCAGGCTTTTGTCCTGACACAAACTCATGCTGATCGCACTGGTCAGGTCGCTCAGCGATTCGCGGCAACGCACCCGACGCCCGCCGTGACTGAGGGTGAACAGCCCGGCATCGGCGTCATCCACTTGCACATCGATGCCACGGCGATGCGCTTCTTCGACAATGATCCGTGCATACGGATTGAACTGCGCCTCCGGCCCCGGGCCGAGGAACAAAGGTTGGTTGATGCCGTTCTTGCGCTTGATGGCGAAGGTCGAGAGGTTGCGAAAACCGAGCTTGGCGTAGAGGTTCTTCGCCTGACGGTTGTCGTGCAGCACCGACAGGTCCAGATAGCTCAGACCGCGGCTCATGAAGTGCTCGATCAAGTGCCGCACCAGGACTTCACCGACACCGGGGCGCGAGCATTGCGGATCGACCGCCAGGCACCACAGGCTGCTACCGTGTTCCGGGTCATTGAACGCTTTCTGATGATTGAGGCCCATGACGCTGCCGATCACCGCGCCGCTGTCTTCGTCTTCGGCCAGCCAGTACACCGGGCCACCCTGATGATGCGGGGTCAGCCGCGTGGCGTCGATCGGCAGCATGCCCCGAGCTTGATACAACTGATTGACGGCCTGCCAGTCCGCTTCGCTCTGCGCCCGGCGAATCCGGAAGCCGCGAAACACCCGGGTGGCCTGTCGGTAATCGCTGAACCACAGGCGCAGGGTGTCGGACGGATCGAGAAACAACTGAGCCGGTTCCAGGCCCAGAATCTGTTGCGGCGCGGCGACGTACAGGGCGATATCGCGCTCGCCGGGCTGCTCGTTGAGCAGTTCCTGCGCAAGCGTCGCCGGGTCAGGAAAGGTGTGGCCGATCAGCAGCCGGCCCCAACCGCAATGCACGGCGATGGGGTCGGCGCCGAGTTCGCTGCCGTCTTCGGCCAGACGCGCCTGCAAGCGTTCATACGACGGTGTCTGACCGCGCAACAGGCGTTGGCTGATAGCCGTGGCGTGAGGTTTCATCGATCAGATTCCTTGTTCACTGAGCCACAGGTTCAGGGCTGCGAGTTGCCACAGTTTCGAGCCGCGCAACGGCGTCAGTTGGCCTTGTGGATCCGTCAGCAGTCTGTCGAGCATGGCCGGGTTGAACAGGCCGCGATCCTGGCTCGGATCCAGCAGCAGTTCACGCACCCAGTTCAACGTGTCGCCCTGCAAGTGCTTGAGGCCGGGTACTGGAAAGTAGCCTTTCTTGCGGTCGATCACTTCACTTGGAATCACCAGGCGTGCCGCTTCTTTCAGCACCTGTTTGCCGCCATCGGGCAGCTTGAACTGCCCGGGAATCCGCGCCGAGAGTTCCACCAGGCGATAGTCGAGAAATGGTGTGCGTGCTTCCAGACCCCAGGCCATGGTCATGTTGTCGACGCGTTTGACCGGGTCATCCACCAGCATCACCGTGCTGTCCAGCCGCAGGGCTTTGTCCACCGCGGCATTGGCGCCGGGTTGGACGAAATGTTCCTTCACGAAGTCGCCGGCCGCGTCATTGGCGGTCAGCCATTTCGGCTGGACGGTGGCGGCGTAGTCGTCGTAGCTACGGTCGAAAAACGCCGCGCGATAGGCCGCGTACGGATCGGCCGCGCCATCGACCTGCGGGTACCAGTGATAGCCGGCAAACAGTTCGTCGGCACCCTGGCCGCTTTGCACCACCTTGCAGTGCTTGGCCACTTCGCGGGACAACAGGTAGAAGGCGATGCAGTCGTGGCTGACCATCGGCTCGCTCATCGCGCGGAACGCAGCGGGCAGTTGCTCGATGATCTCTTTTTCGTCGATGCGCAATTGATGGTGCTGGGTGCCGTAGTGCTTGGCGATCAAGTCCGAATACTGGAACTCGTCACCGCGCTCGCCGCCAGCGTCCTGGAAACCGATGGAAAAGGTCGACAGGTTTTCCACGCCGACTTCACGCAACAGCCCGACCAGCATGCTCGAATCGACACCGCCGGAAAGCAGCACGCCGACATCCACCGCCGCCCGTTGACGGATCGCCACGGCTTCGCGGGTACTGTCGAGCACGCGGTCACGCCAGTCTTCGAGGGTCAGGTTTTTCTCGTCGTCGTGTGGGCCGTAGGGCAGGGTCCACCAGGTTTTCTGCTCGGTGCTGCCATCGGCTTCAACGCGCATCCAGGTCGCAGGCGGCAGCTTTTCGATGCCCGCGAGCAAGGTGCGTGGAGCGGGCACCACAGCGTGGAAATTCAGGTAGTGATTGAGCGCCACCGGATCGAGGATCGGGTTGATGTCGCCACCCTTGAGCAGTGCCGGCAGGGCTGAGGCGAAACGCAAACGCTGACCGGTGCGCGACAGGTACAACGGCTTCACGCCGAGCCGGTCGCGAGCGATGAACAGGCGCTGGGCATCGCGCTCCCAGATGGCAAAGGCAAACATGCCGTTGAGTTTCGGCAGTAGTGCTTCGCCCCAGGCGTGGTAGCCCTTGAGCAGCACTTCGGTGTCGCCACCGGAATAGAAGGCGTAACCGAGCGCTTCGAGTTCGCCGCGCAGTTCCGGGAAGTTGTAGATCGCGCCGTTGAAGGCCAGGGACAAGCCCAGTTGGCTGTCGATCATCGGCTGCGCCGAGCCGTCCGACAGGTCCATGATTTTCAGGCGACGATGACCCAGGGCAATCGGCCCTTGGGCATGAAAGCCCCACGCGTCGGGGCCACGAGGGGCCAGGTGATGGGTGATTCGCTCAATGGCTGCAAGGTCTGCAGGTTGATGATCAAAACGTAACTCGCCAGCTAATCCGCACATAAAGTCCTTACCGGTTTTTCCGTTGGGGATGGGTGATTCCGCGTCCGGCCAAAATGGCCGGTACTCAGAAACTGACCCGCTGCAGATGTGGGAGTTTTAGAACGATGAGTTATAAGTGGGCGCGACTGACCAGCGGCCAGCCACGATTTTTCACTTGCCGCGAATCAACTTGCGCAGCGCGAAACGGTTGGGATGGCAGGCCTCGGCGACGCTCCTGGGCAGTGGCAGCGGCTCGTTGTCCAGCCACGCGGCCAACAGCTCACCGGACAGCGGCGCGGTGATCAGCCCGCGTGAGCCGTGGCCACTGTTGATGTACAGACCGTCGAGCCACGGGCAGGTAATGTCCGGCACTTGTCGCGCATCCTTGCTCAACGTCGCGTAGGCCTGATCGAACGCTTCGCGATCCGCCAGCGGGCCGACAATCGGCAGATAATCAGGGCTGGTGCAGCGGAAGGCGGCACGGCCCTCCAGTGTTTCTGCAGACAGTTCGGCGATGTGCAGACGCGCCAGCAGATCGCCGGAAATTTCTTCGAGCATCGCCAGATTGCCCAGGTGTTCGGCGGTGGTCGGGGTCAGGTCATCGCTGGTGAAGTCGAAGCTGGCGCCGAGGGTGTGTTCGCCAAGGCGTGCCGGCGCCACATAACCTTCGGCGCAGACCACGGTGTTCAGCGCCTGACTCTCGGCGGTTTGTGGCAGGCGCGTGATCTGTCCGCGAATGCGCTTGAGCGGCAGTTCGGCACTTTGCACAAAGCGTTTGATCTCCGCTGCGCCGGCCAATACCACCACCGGAGCGCTGGCGAGCAGGCGGTCGCCAGCGAAGGCGTGCCATTGGCCCTCGACCTGGCGCAGTTCCAGCGCGTCGTGATGCTTGAGCAATTCGATGTTCGGTTGCGCGGCTTGCGCCCGGCACAGCGCCGGCGGATGCACCCAACCACCTTCTGGGTAGTACAAGCCGCCGTGGGCCAGACCAATGCCGGCCTGAATCTCGGCTTGCGGTTGATCGAGCCAGTGCACCAGATCTTCCGGGAACGCCGCGGCCAGTTGCGCTTGACGCTCGGCTTCCTTGGCATTGAAGGCCAATTGCAGCACGCCGCAATCGTCCCAGTCCGTGCCGCGTTGCAGGGTTTGCAGCAGACGGCGGGTGTAGCAGAAACCGCTGACGATCAGTTGCGACAACGCAGTGCCGTGGGCCGACAGCTTCAGGTACAGCACACCCTGTGGATTGCCCGACGCCTCCTGCGCCACGTCGGCATGCCGTTCCAGCAGGCTGACCTGCCAGCCGCGCGCCGCGAGACTGGCGGCGGTGGCGCAACCGGCCAGCCCGGCGCCGATCACCAGCGCCCGACGTTCACTGGTCAGCGGGGCAGGGCGGGCGAACCACGGTTTGTTAGGCAGCGGTGGCGCGACGTCCTGCGGCCAGCCGAGAAACTCGCCGCGCAGGATTTCCCACTTGTGGCCGATGCCCGGCGTGCGTTTCATCTTGAACCCGGCCGCATTGAGCAAACGCCGTACCCAACCAGTGCTGGTGAAGGTGCTGATGGTCGAGCCGGGCGCGGCCAGCCGCGCCAGCTCGATGAACAGTTCGGCGGTCCACATGTCCGGGTTTTTTGCCGGGGCGAAACCGTCGAGAAACCACGCGTCGATCTGCGCATCGAGCTGCGGCAGTTGCTCCAGCGCATCGCCGATCAACAACGTCAGCGTCACTCGACCGTCAGCGAGCATGATCCGCTGAAAGCCTTGGTGGATGGCCACGTAATGGGTCAGCAACTGATCGGCCAGCGGCTTGAGCTCCGGCCACAAGGCCAAGGCTCGTTGCAGGTCGGCCGGAGTCAGCGGGTACTTTTCGACGCTGACAAAATGCAGACGGGCGCCGGCCACCGCCTGTTGCTCGAACAACTGCCAGGCGCAGAGAAAATTCAGCCCGGTGCCGAAGCCGGTTTCTCCGATCACCAGTCGCCCGTGCGCTGGCAACGCGGCAAAGCGCTCGGCCAGACGGTTCTGTTCGAGGAACACGTAGCGGGTTTCATCCAGCCCCGACTGGTCGGAAAAGTACACGTCATCGAACACTCGCGAACGCGGGCGTCCGTGGTCATCCCAGTCGAGTTGGGCGTGGGGCAATACAGGTTTCATGGCAGGCTCGGCAACGACAAGGCGGCCATTCTAGCCGATCGCGGGGAGGCTGCTTGATCCATGGCAAGGCTGGGTTGTGCGGTCTCGAAGACAATCGATGATTGGGGCGCTGATCAGAGCAACCTGTGGCGAGGGGATTTGTCCCCGATCGACTGCGTAGCAGTCGCAATCCCGCTACCGGCTGCATCTGAGCGTTGAATGGCTTTGGGGCCGCTGCGCTGCCCATCGGGGATAAATCCCCTCACCACAGAGTTTTTCTTGAAGCCAAAAGGAGCGGAATTTCTCTGCCGCGCCCATGCCCAATCCGCTAGTCTTGCTGAATCCTGGAAGGAGCCGTCCCCATGTTTGAATCCGCTGAAATCGGTCACGCCATCGACAAAGAGACTTACGAGGCCGCCGTTCCTGCCTTGCGTGAAGCATTGCTGGAAGCCCAGTTCGAGTTGCAGCAGCAGAAGCGTTTCCCGGTGATCATTTTGATCAACGGCATCGAAGGCGCGGGCAAGGGCGAAACCGTCAAGTTGCTCAACGAGTGGATGGACCCGCGCCTGATCGAGGTCCGCACCTTCGATCAGCAGACCGACGAAGAGCTGGCGCGACCACCTGCCTGGCGTTACTGGCGGATGCTCCCGGCCAAGGGGCGGATGGGGGTGTTTTTCGGCAACTGGTACAGCCAGATGCTCCAGGGGCGAGTCCACGGTTTGTTCAAGGATCCGCGTCTGGATCAGGCAATCAACGCCGCCGAGCGTCTGGAAAAGATGCTCTGCGATGAAGGCGCGCTGATCTTCAAGTTCTGGTTTCACCTTTCCAAGAAACAGATGAAGGCCCGCCTCAAGGCGCTGGCCGACGACCCGCTGCACAGCTGGCGCATCAGCCCGCTGGACTGGCAGCAATCTGAAACCTACGACAAGTTCGTCAAATACGGCGAGCGTGTGCTGCGCCGCACCAGCCGGGATTACGCGCCGTGGCACATCATCGAAGGCATGGACGCCAATTACCGCAGTCTGGCGGTCGGCAAGATTCTGCTCGAAGGTTTGCAGAATGCCTTGAAACGCCCGGATGTTCATACCGAGGAAGTCAACGCCGCACCGCTGGGCACCGCAGTCGATCAACTGAACCTGCTCGACAGTCTCGACCTGAACCGGCAGTTGGAAAAGAAAGACTACGAAGAACAACTGATCACCGAGCAGGCGAGGCTGTCCGGGTTGATGCGCGACAAGCGCATGCGCCGCCACGCCTTGGTGGCAGTGTTCGAAGGCAATGATGCGGCGGGCAAGGGCGGGGCAATTCGCCGTGTCGCCGCGGCGCTCGATCCGCGCCAGTACAGCATCGTGCCGATTGCTGCGCCAACCGAAGAGGAGCGCGCGCAGCCGTACTTGTGGCGTTTCTGGCGGCATCTGCCGGCGCGGGGCAAGTTCACCGTGTTCGATCGCTCCTGGTATGGCCGGGTGCTGGTGGAGCGGGTCGAGGGCTTTTGCAGCCCGGCCGACTGGCTGCGGGCCTACAGCGAAATCAATGACTTCGAAGAGCAGATCGCCGACGCCGGGGTGATCGTCGTCAAGTTCTGGCTGGCGATCGACAAGGACACGCAGATGGAGCGGTTCCAGGCCCGGGAACAGATTCCGTTCAAGCGCTTCAAGATCACCGAGGACGACTGGCGCAACCGCGACAAGTGGGACGCTTATCGTGCGGCCGTGGGCGACATGGTCGACCGCACCAGCACCGAGATTTCGCCGTGGACACTGGTCGAGGCCAATGACAAGCGCTGGGCGCGAGTCAAGGTGCTGCGCACGATCAACCGCGCCCTCGAAGAGGCGTTCGAGAAGTCCGACAAGCGCGCGAAAAAGCACAAGGACTGAACCGATGGACACGTATACGCGGGGTGAATGATTGTCGCGGTCGGCGGCGGGGTGGACTTATCCTCGGTTCACTCTCCTGCGACAACAACAATTGAGGTATGCCATGCGTGAAGTGGTGATCGTCGACAGCGTGCGGACCGGCCTGGCCAAGTCCTTTCGCGGCAAGTTCAACCAGACCCGTCCCGACGACATGGCGGCCCATTGCGTCAACGCGCTGCTGTCGCGCAACGACATCGACCCGGCCAGCGTCGAGGACTGCATCGTCGGTGCCGGCTCCAACGAGGGCGCGCAGGGTTACAACATCGGCCGCAACGTGGCGGTGCTCTCGCGCCTGGGCACGAATGTGGCCGGCATGACCCTCAATCGCTTTTGCTCTTCGGGTCTGCAGGCGATTGCGATTGCTGCCAACCAGATCGCTTCCGGTTGCAGCGACATCATTGTTGCCGGTGGCGTCGAGTCGATCAGCCTGACCCTGAAAAGCGTCAACACCGATCACCTGATCAACCCGCTGCTCAAGCAGCAGGTGCCGGGCATCTATTGCACGATGGGCCAGACCGCCGAAGTGGTCGCGCGCCGTTATGACGTCAGCCGCGAGGCACAGGACCGCTACGCGCTGCAAAGCCAGCTGCGCACCGCCCAGGCGCAGGCCGCCGGGCTGTTCAATGATGAAATCGTGCCGATGGCGGTCAAGTACCGGGTCGAGGACAAAAACAGCGGTGAGGTGCAGATCCTCGACAGCATCGTCGATCACGACGACTGCAACCGGCCGGACACCACCTACGAAAGCCTCGCTGGACTGAAACCGGTGTTTGCCGAGGACGGTTCAGTGACGGCCGGCAACTCGTCACAGCTGTCTGACGGTGCGTCGATGACCCTGGTGATGAGCCTGGAAAAAGCCCTGCAACTGGGACTCACGCCCAAGGCGTTTTACCGCGGTTTCACTGTGGCTGGCTGCGAGCCGGACGAGATGGGCATCGGTCCGGTGTTCTCGGTGCCGAAACTGCTCAAGGCCAAAGGCTTGCAGGTGGCGGATATCGATCTGTGGGAACTCAACGAGGCGTTTGCTTCGCAGTGTCTGTACGCCCGCGACCGTCTGGAGATCGATAACGACCGATACAACGTCAACGGCGGCTCGATTTCCATCGGCCACCCGTTCGGCATGACCGGGTCGCGGCAGGTCGGGCATCTCGTGCGTGAGTTGCAGCGGCGCAATTTGCGCTACGGCATTGTGACCATGTGCGTGGGGGGCGGGATGGGGGCGACGGGGTTGTTTGAGGCGGTGCGCTGACCCTGCAGATTTGTATGCCTGTCAGGACGCCTTCGCGAGCAAGCCCGCTCCCACATTAGTACGGTGTACACCGATCAAAATGTGAGAGCGGGCTTGCTCGCGAAGGCTTCAACTCGGTTCATCGGTTGGAATCCAGAACCTGCATCCGCGCGATATACGCCTTTATTTCCTGCTCGGCTGTCTCCGGCCTGTCGAACGGCCCCTCAAGGGTGTTCTCCCGCGTGCAGAAAAACAGTTCGCCATTGACCCGACACATCCGGTCGCTGCGAAAGTGCGTGGCGGGGGCGCTGTCCTGGGCGCGCATTCCGTACATGATCGGCCTCCTTGAGTGATGCGCTGAAAGGGTTTCAATGAGCTTATGCCTGAAGCACTTGGCACGCCCGGGCAAGCGATCAACGGTGATTCGTCAATTTAATGCTGCGACCTGCACAGTTTCATTCGCGGCCTGGCCCGAACTGTCCCTGTGTTGCGCCTGCGTGCGGGCCTAGAATGACCGCTCTTGTCAGCAGGCATTGGGGTTCGCATGCACATTTCATCCGGTCGCTGGGTCTACGGTCTGTTCCTGGCGCTGCTGACGGCGTTTCTGTGGGGCATCCTGCCGATCAAGCTCAAGCAAGTGCTGCAGGTGATGGACCCGATCACGGTGACCTGGTTTCGCCTGTTGGTCTCCGGCGGTTGCCTGTTCATATATCTGGCCTCGGTCAAGCGCCTGCCGAGCCGTAAAGTGCTCGGCCCCCGGGGCGGCTGGCTGGTGCTGATGGCGGTGCTCGGGCTGGTGGGCAACTACGTGCTGTACCTGATGGGCCTCAACCTGCTCAGCCCCGGCACCGCGCAACTGGTGGTGCAGATGGGGCCGATCATGTTGCTGATCGCCAGCCTGTTCGTGTTCAAGGAGCGTTTCAGCATCGGTCAGGGGATTGGTCTGGCGGTGCTGCTGATCGGTTTTGTGCTGTACTTCAATCAGCGGCTGGCGGAGCTGCTGACCTCACTGTCGGATTACACCGCAGGCGTTTTGCTGGTGCTGTTGGCGTCGACGGTGTGGACCTTCTATGCGCTGGGCCAGAAGCAATTGCTCACGGTGTGGAATTCGCTGCAGGTGATGATGGTGATCTACCTGTTCTGTGCGCTGTTGCTGACACCGTGGGTGCATCCGCTGGAAGCCCTCGATCTCAATCCGCTGCAGGGTTGGTTGCTGCTGGCGTGCTGCATGAACACGCTGATTGCCTACGGCGCCTTTGCTGAAGCGCTGGCACATTGGGAAGCGTCACGGGTCAGTGCGACATTGGCGATCACGCCGTTGGTGACGTTTGGCGCGGTGGCGATTGCGGCGGGGGTCTGGCCCGAATATGTGCATGCCGAGCAGATCAATGGGCTTGGGTATGGTGGGGCGGTGCTGGTGGTGTTGGGGTCAGCGCTGGTGGCGTTGGGGCCTTCGTTGATTGCCGGGTTGAAAGCGCGGCGAATGAAGATGGCAGCCAGTTAGACCGCGTCATCGTTCTTCGCGAGCAAGCCCGCTCCCACATTGGATCGCATTCCCCACATGGGATTGCGGTCAACTGTGGGAGCGAGCCTGCTCGCGAAGACGGACTTTCAGGCGCTACAAATCTCAGCCCTTGGCGCCGGCCTCGATCATGTTCTCCGGCCGCACCCAGGCGTCGAACTCTTCATCGGTCAGATACCCCAACGCCAACGCCGCCTCACGCAAGGTCAGGCCTTCGCTGTAAGCCTTCTTGGCGATTTCTGCCGACTTGTCGTAACCGATGTGCGGGTTCAACGCCGTCACCAGCATCAGTCCGCGTTCCAGGTGTTTGGCCATGACTTCGGCGTCGGGCTCAAGACCGGCGATGCAGTGCTGCTGGAAGTTGCTGCAACCGTCGGCGAGCAGGCGGATCGATTGCAGCAGGTTGTGGATGATCACCGGTTTGAACACGTTCAGTTGCAGGTGGCCCTGACTCGCGGCGATGCCGATGGTGACGTCGTTACCCAGCACTTGGCAGGCGAGCATCGACAGCGCTTCGCACTGGGTCGGGTTGACCTTGCCGGGCATGATCGAGCTGCCTGGCTCGTTCGCCGGCAGTCGCACTTCGGCAAAACCTGCCCGAGGGCCGGAGCCGAGCAAGCGCAGGTCGTTGGCGATTTTCATCAGGGCCACGGCGAGGGTCTTCAGGGCGCCGGACAGGCTGGTCAACGGTTCATGTCCGGCCAGTGCGGCAAACTTGTTCGGCGCGGTGACGAACGGGAGGCCGGACAGGGCGGCGAGTTCTGCGGCAATCGCTTCGCCAAAACCGTGCGGCGAATTCAGACCGGTGCCGACCGCGGTGCCGCCCTGCGCCAGTTCGCACACCGCTGGCAGCGCTGAGCGGATCGCCCGCTCGGCGTAATCCAGCTGCGCGATAAACCCGGACAGTTCCTGACCGAAGGTGATCGGCGTCGCGTCCATCATGTGCGTGCGGCCGGTCTTGACCAGTTTCATGTGGCGTGCCGCCAGTTCGGCCAGACCGCCGGACAGCTCGGCGATGGCCGGCAGCAATTGCTCCTGCACGGCTTTGGCGGTGGCGATGCTCATGGCGGTGGGGAAGCAGTCGTTGGAGCTTTGTGAGCGGTTGACGTGATCGTTGGGGTGCACCGGCGTCTTGCCGCCGCGCGGGTTGCCGGCCAGTTCGTTGGCGCGGCCGGCGATCACTTCGTTGACGTTCATGTTGCTTTGGGTGCCGCTGCCGGTCTGCCAGACCACCAGCGGGAACTGGTCGTCGTGCTGGCCGTCGAGGACTTCGTCGGCGGCTTGTTCGATCAGGCGGGCGATGTCGGCGGGCAGGTCGCCGTTGCGGTCGTTGACCCGGGCGGCGGCTTTCTTGATCAGGGCCAGGGCGTGCAGTACCGGCAGCGGCATGCGTTCCTGACCAATGGCGAAGTTGATCAGCGAGCGTTGCGTCTGAGCACCCCAGTAGGCGTCGTCCGGGACTTCGATCTGGCCCAGGCTGTCGGTTTCGATACGGCTCATCGTGCACACTCCTGTTGGTCTGTTTGCGCAGTTTAGGCCCGGTCAGGCCCAGGTGGTTCCCTCGAACCGATTGTTGACCGGTAAAACCCCGTCAATCAAGCACGGCAAGGGCCGGGGGTTGAGCCACGAGGTTTTTTAGGCGCAGAATGGTCGCCCTTGGGGTTTTACCTCGCCTAGCTGAAAAGGAAACTCGATGACTCGTCTTCGTGCCATCTGCACCGCGGTTGCACTGGTTTGCGCCAGCGGCCAGGTGCTTGCCGATACCGCCAGCCACAACGCCAGTGCTGAAGCTTTTCTGACCCTGGCGCACGCTGACAAGCTGGGCACTCCGGTGTACATGCAAGTGCAGCAAATGTTCGCTCAGCGTTTTGAGCAGACCAAAGCCCCGGAAGCCAAGAAAGCCGTACTGGAAACCTATCAGGCCAAGGCCAACGCTGCGCTGGACCAAGCCATTGGCTGGAACAAGCTGAAACCGGACATGGTCAAGCTCTACACCAGCAACTTCAGCGAATCCGAGCTGAAGGATCTGGTCGCGTTCTACCAGTCGCCACTGGGCAAGAAAGTCCTGGAAAAAATGCCTCAGCTGACCCAGCAATCGGCCCAGATGACTCAGGCCAAGCTGGAAAGCGCCGTCCCTGTTGTCAACAAGCTGCTCGACGACATGACCAACGAGCTGGCACCGAAAGGCGCTGCACCGGCCAAGAAGAAGTAAGCGGAGTTCGTGATGACCATGCAACAACGCATCGAATCGACGCTGGCGCTGCTTCAGCCCGAACATCTGCAGGTGCTGGATGAAAGCCACATGCACAGTCGCGGGTTACAGACCCACTTCAAGGCTGTGGTGGTCAGTGCGCAGTTCGACGGCCTCAATCGGGTCAAGCGCCACCAGAAAGTCTACGGCACGCTTGGCGAGCTGATGGGCGAGTTCCATGCGTTGGCGCTGCACACCTACACGCCGCAGGAATGGGCAGAGATCGGCGCCGCTCCGGCGTCGCCGACCTGTGCCGGCGGAAGCAAACACTGATTTTGGATGTGGCTGGATTTTTGTGGCGAGGGGATTTATCCCCGATGGGTTGCGAAGCAGCCCCAAAAGCCACAGAACCCAATCTCCCTGAAAGACCGCATTCTCAGGGTTTGGGGCCGCTTCGCAGCCCATCGGGGATAAATCCCCTCACCACAGGTTTTGTGTTGCCACAGAAACCTCAGTAAATCCAAAACACACTGTGTTTTTGCTAGAATCCGCAACGCGCCGCTCAAGCGGCGCGTTTTTTTTTGAATCCGGTTCACCCTTTGCGAGGGTAGCCACCTGGAGAAATACCCATGACACAACCGATTGTCGTGGCGGCACTGTATAAGTTCGTCACCCTCGAAGATTACGTCAACCTGCGCGAGCCACTGCTGCAAGCGATGGTCGACAATGGCATCAAAGGCACCCTGCTGATCGCCGAAGAAGGCATCAACGGCACGGTGTCCGGCAGCCGTGAAGGCATCGATGGCCTGCTCGCCTGGCTGAAAAACGACCCGCGCATGATCGATATCGACCACAAAGAGTCGTACTGCGACGAGCAGCCGTTCTACCGCACCAAGGTCAAGCTGAAGAAAGAGATCGTCACCCTCGGCGTCGAAGGCGTGGACCCGAACAAAAAGGTCGGCACCTACGTTGATCCGCAAGACTGGAACGCGTTGATCAGCGACCCCGAAGTGCTGTTGATCGACACGCGCAACGATTACGAAGTGTCGATCGGTACCTTCGAAGGTGCCATCGATCCGAAAACCACCAGTTTTCGTGAATTTCCCGACTACATCAAAGAGCACTTCGACCCGGCCGTGCACAAGAAGGTCGCGATGTTCTGCACCGGTGGCATTCGCTGCGAGAAAGCCTCGAGCTACATGCTGGGCGAGGGTTTCGAAGAGGTTTACCACCTCAAGGGCGGCATCCTGAAGTACCTCGAAGAGGTGCCGCAGGAAGAGACCAAGTGGCAGGGCGACTGCTTTGTGTTCGACAACCGCGTGACCGTGCGTCACGACCTCAGCGAAGGCGACTACGATCAATGTCATGCCTGCCGCACACCGGTCAGTGTTGAAGATCGCGCCAGCGAGCACTACGTGGCCGGCATCAGCTGCCCGCATTGCTGGGACAAGCTGAGCGAGAAGACCCGCCGCAGCGCCATCGATCGGCAGAAGCAGATCGAACTGGCCAAGGCGCGCAACATGCCGCACCCGATCGGCTACAACTATAAGCAAGCATCCACCGAGGTCTGATCATGTCTGCGCGCCTGCTCTATGTGATGGATCCGATGTGTTCCTGGTGCTGGGGGTTCGCTCCGGTGGCCAAGGCATTGGTCGAGCAGGCGCAGGCAGCCGGGGTCGAGCTGCACTTGGTGGTCGGTGGGTTGCGCACCGGCAGTGGCTCGGCGCTGGAACCGACCACGCGGCGCTACATTCTTGAACACTGGCAAGCGGTCACCGAAGCCACCGGTCAGCCGTTCAAGTTCGACGGCGCGTTGCCCGACGGTTTTGTCTATGACACCGAGCCTGCCTGCCGGGCGATCGTCACCGCGCGCAGCCTCGCGCCGGATTGCGCGTGGACACTGGTCGGCCTGATCCAGCAGGCGTTCTACGCTGAAGGTCGCGATGTGACCCAGGCCGGTGTGCTGGTGGAACTGGCAGAGCAGGCAGGCGTACCACGTATCGAATTTGCCGCGCTGTTCGATCATGCCGATCAGCACAAGGCGACTCAGGCCGATTTCAGTTGGGTGCAGGATCTGGGCATCGCCGGTTTCCCGACCTTGCTCGCCGAACGCAACGGCCAACTGGCGCTGCTGACCAACGGCTACCAACCACTCAGTGAACTCTCGCCATTACTCGGTCGCTGGCTGGAGCGCGCAGCCTGTGCCTGACCGGGCCGATGACACGCCAGCCGTAAAGCGTGTCGACCGGCTGAGCTGGGCAGAAGTCCGGCGACTGGCACTGCATCACAAAAAATCCCTGTGGATCGCCAACGGCGTCGCCGTCCTGGCGACGCTGTGCAGCGTACCGATTCCGTTGTTGTTGCCATTGCTGGTGGACGAAGTCCTGCTCGGGCATGGCGATGCTGCACTGAAAATCATGAACCACGTGTTGCCGTCGATGTGGCAGCAGGCAGCGGGTTACATCGGCCTGATGCTGGTGGTCACCCTGACCCTGCGCTGCAGTGCCCTGTGCTTTGGCGTGTTGCAGGCGCGACTGTTTGCACGGTTGGCCAAGGACATCGTCTACCGCATTCGTGTGCGTCTGATCGAGCGCCTCAAACGTATCTCCCTCGGTGAATACGAAAGTCTCGGCAGCGGCACTGTGACCACGCACCTGGTCACCGATCTGGACACTCTCGACAAGTTCGTCGGCGAAACCCTCAGCCGTTTTCTGGTGGCGATGCTGACCCTGGTCGGTACCGCGAGCATCCTGATGTGGATGCACTGGAAACTGGCGCTGCTGATCCTGCTGTTCAACCCGTTGGTGATTTACGCCACGGTGCAGTTGGGCAAGCGGGTCAAGCACCTGAAGAAACTGGAAAACGACAGCACCTCGCGCTTCACTCAGGCCCTGAGCGAGACCCTCGATGCGATCCAGGAAGTGCGCGCCGGCAACCGCCAGGGCTTCTTTCTCGGGCGACTCGGATTGCGCGCGCAGGAAGTGCGCAATTACGCAGTCAACTCGCAGTGGAAGACCGATGCGTCGAACCGCGCCAGCGGTCTGCTGTTTCAGTTCGGTATCGACATCTTTCGCGCCGCAGCCATGCTCACGGTGCTGTTCTCCGACCTGTCGATCGGCCAGATGCTCGCGGTGTTCAGTTACCTGTGGTTCATGATCGGCCCGGTCGAACAACTGCTCAATCTGCAATACGCCTACTACGCAGCGGGCGGTGCGCTGACGCGGATCAACGAACTGCTGGCGCGCGCCGATGAGCCGCAATATCCCGGCGGCGTCGATCCGTTCAAGGGCCGCGAGACCGTGGGCATTCAGGTTCAGGGTTTGAGCTTCGGGTATGGCGATGAGCTGGTGCTGGATCAACTGGATCTGTCGATTGCACCCGGTGAAAAAGTCGCAATTGTCGGCGCCAGTGGCGGTGGTAAAAGTACCCTTGTGCAGTTGCTGTTGGGGCTCTATACGCCAGTGTCCGGGACTATCCGCTTCGGTGGTTCGACCCAGCAGGAAATCGGCCTGGAGCTGGTCAGGGAAAACGTCGCCGTGGTGCTGCAACACCCGGCGCTGTTCAACGACACCGTGCGCGCCAACCTGACCATGGGCCGCACCCGCAGCGACGATGCCTGCTGGCAGGCGCTGGAAATCGCCCAGCTGGAACCGGCAATTCGCGCACTGCCGGACGGCCTCGACAGCATTGTCGGCCGCTCCGGTGTGCGCCTTTCCGGTGGTCAGCGTCAGCGTCTGGCGATTGCGCGGATGATCCTTGCCGAGCCGAAAGTGGTGATCCTCGACGAGGCCACTTCGGCCCTCGACGCCGCCACCGAGTACAACCTGCATCAGGCCATGGCGCGGTTCCTCAATGGTCGCACTACACTGATCATTGCCCACCGCCTCTCAGCGGTGAAGCAGGCGGATCGGGTGCTGGTGTTCGATGGCGGGCAGGTGGCCGAGGACGGCGACCATCAGCAACTGATCGCTGATGGCGGCTTGTACGCCAAGCTGTACGGGCATCTGCAGCGCCTTTAGGTCAGCCCCACAAAACCTGCAGGGCATCGGCCGCGCCGTCGTAACCAAACTCCTTGATCACTACTGAACACGATTCGCACGGGCGCATGGTCGTCGCGATGTCGACTGCGCGTATTTCTTTCGGGTCCGGGTATTTTTCGCGAATCACTCTGATCAACTTGCTTTCGCTGTCCAGTGAAGTGGGGCGGCTGGTCTGGGTCGGCTGATAGGTTTTCAACTCCTTGATGGTCAGCGGCACCGCCAACAGTTGACTCTGTTCGGTCACCTCCAGCGAAGTGCGCGGGAAGGCCGGGTTGTAATCGATGTTGATGTAGGTGGTCTGACCGATCCGCACGTGATTGGCGCCCATGTGCCGAAACAGCGGCAGGCGCTGCGTGCTGCCTTGCGCGCCGGAGACGCTGACGTAGATTTCACGCTGGCCGCTGGCGGTGGTGACTTCGGCGAACGCGATGTTGCGTGCGTTGACCGGGCGCTCGCGCACGGGCAGCAGGTTCTGCAATTTCTGCATGGCGCCATCGATGCGCAGCGCCGCGTTGGCGTTGGCCGGCTGCACGGTGGGTGACAGGAACAGTGTGTCGAAAATTTCCGCGGTTTTTTCTCGAAAGGCCTGCGGTGCTTCTTTGCTGCGTGCCCAGGTGGCGGCACCTTCGGGCAGGCGCGTGACGATCATCCGGGTGGAGTGATCGAACATCAGCGCCTCGCCCGGACTGGTGTCGACTTTCAGCCATTTCATGTTGTTCGCAGGGTTTGCCTGGGTGCCGATGGGAATCGCGATCTGTTCCATGGTGTGCATGGCGCGTTGCACGGCTTCGAGGCCATGGATATGCGCGACATTGTTGGCATGCAGCGAACCGGTGTAGACGGTCAGCAGTTCCGCGCCCAACGTGCCGTCGGCCAGTTCGGCAGGTGTCAGGCGTTTGAAGGTCAACGGGTTGCCGGGAATGTCGCCCTTGGCAATGCTGGCGAGGTAGTACTCATGGTGGTTCACCCGAAAGAACACGTGAGCGCAGGACTCGTCGAGGGCCGGCACGAGCACCGCACCGACCTGATGCGAATCGTTGATTCCATCGTAGGTGCCACCCGTCTTGATGCGGGCGAAAATCCCTTTGCGAAACTGTAGCGTGGCCTGAATCTGTTGCCGCGGCACCAGCCTGCCACGACTGAACCCCAGGCGATGCAGGTCACCGGTGAACAGTGTCGGGCGGTTGTCGACGATGCGATACAGCTTGGCGTCGACGGCCAGGAACGTTCCATTTTGCCGGGGCAGCGGGGCCGGTTCCGAGACTCGCTCGCCGAACCATGGTGCATAGCCTTTTTCCTTGTCGATCGTGCCAAGGGGCGGTGTTGGTGCCGGCTCTGCGGTGATATAGCTGACGCGGCAGTCGCCTGCTGGCCCGGGTGCGCGCCGGATACGGCATGGCAACAGCTTCCAGTGCTGACTCTCGTCGAGAAGATCGACGCGGCGCAGTTCATCGCCGTCGAGTCGATAGGGCACGTCGTCGATCAGCACCGTGGTCCGTCCACTCATTTCGGGCAGATGTTCCACACGGGTGTTCTGCGGCAGATCGATGACGATTTGATCGTCGGTTTTCGTCACCCCACGGTAGTGCGAGCGCCCGAGTGAAAACTCATGTTCCTGCGCTATCAGTCGCGGCCCATAGGGGCGGTTGGAGAATGGGTCGAGCAGGTGATGCCGGATCCCGCTGACGGCAACGTTGCGCACCGGTACATCGTCAATGCCCCTGACCACGGCCAGGTGATCGGCCGGGCTCAGGGGTTTCCAGCTTCCGGCATCCAGCGTTTGCGGCAGGCTGTGCAGCAAATCGTATTCACCGCTTCTGCCGGCCAGTCTTTTCAGGCGCAATAGCGCACGGTTTTCCAGGTGTGCAGCGGCCCGCACCGCGCTGATCACGCCGCGGCCACCGAGCTTGAGCAAGGCCGGCGCCGCGTCCAGCGGGTTGAGATTTCTCAGGCTGGCAACCACCAGGTTTTTCGACAGTTGCGCCATGCGCGGCAGGGCGACACGAATCGCCATTTTTCCTGCCACCGCGGCCAGGCGAATGCTGCCGGCGATGAACTTGCCCAATGGAATCGCGAATGAAACGATGTCGAGCAGCAGCCCGAGCACGCCCATCAAGCGTGTGCCGGGGCTGTCTGATTGCAGGTCGTCGAGACTGCCCCAGAACGGGATGAATGCCTTGAGCCCGAAGATCCAGTGTTGCTTGTTGTATTCCCGCTCGAAGCGGGTTTCGCCCCAGGCTTCGCGGCGCAGCGCCTGTTCATCGACATAGAACAACCGGGTGGCGACGAAAGAGGCGATCTGCCCGGTTCGCACCGAGGTGAAGTTCAGGTTCGGTACGCCTGGGTGAAGGGCCGACGGCAGCGTTGACGGTGCGAGTGCATTGCCCAACGGTTCGAGGATGGCGACGCACCTGGCCTGCGGTTTGGGTATTGAGCCGTTCCGGTGTGCATCGTGATCGAACGGCAGCGGGCGAGCGGCGATACGACTGATGCTCTGGCCCTTGGTTCTCCCGCGTTTTGGTGGCAGTGGCGGCAACAGAAACCCGCCGACATGCCCGACTGTCAGGTCCGAACGTTTGCGGATCATGCCGGCGCGCGGCAGGCACTCGTAGAAGCTCGATGTCCCCTCATAAGTGGCCTGTAACACAAACCCCATGCGTGTCCTGTGGGGCAGGATGTTTTCCGGTGTTTCCAGATGAGCCTCGATGTGACGGGTCTGCTTCCTGAGGCTCAGGATTCTCACTTCACCCTGTTCCAGCGCCTGACGATCAGCCGATGGCAGTGTGACCAGTTGACTCTTGATCAGGTACTCATAGGCACTTTTGGTCTTGGCCAGATAGGTATCGAACTGCGAGTCGAACACGGTCTTGATATCGGGCAACGTGCAATCGGTCGGGAACCTCGACAACCGTCGGCCAGGGGGTTGGCTCGGGCCTGTGCTGTCGACAAATCCGCTTTGCAGTTTGCGTTGTGCACTCAGGCTGATCCATTCGCTGGCACGCCTGCCATCGTCGCTGACGTACCAGCGGGCATCGGCGGTCAGCCCGCCGCCGGCATACACCTCCAGCAACGGCCAAGTGGGTAGCGCGACGTCGGGGGTGTCGAGAATGTTGCGTCGATGACGGCTGGCGGATTGATGATGGTGGCGCTTGAGGTGGATTTTCTTGTGGTCGTAAAGGTCATTGGCCAGCGCGCGCTCCAGCAACTGTCTGGCCAGTGGCAGGCGTTGCGGTGGCTCGACATCCAGTTGCAGGATTGCCTTGTTCAGTTGCGCCTCGTGATCCTCCAGCGCTTGCATGGCAGGCTGCACGGTTTGTGGCTCGTCCGAGGGCGTCAATGCGCCCGTCGCCAGCGCCCAGGTTTGCGCCGCTGGCGCACGCGTCGCGGCAATCAGGGCTTGCAAGTCGGCGCTGGCGTTTGCGCTTTTCGTCAGGGGCAGGTCAAGCAACTGTTGAAACGTCAGATAACGCAGCAGCTCTGGATCAAGGGCGTGGGCGAGGTGGGTGCCATGCACGAAGTTCACCCAGACCGTCGAACTGGCATAGGGCAAGTCTTCAGGAATGTCGCGGACTTGAAACTCCAGTGGGAAGCGCGTCAGACATATCCATCCCAGCAGGTGTTTCTCAATCGCCGTCGACGTGCGGCGGGAGTCTTCCAGATGTTGCAGGAAATCCCGGCGAAGGGTGGTGTAGCTCCTTCCGTAGTGAGCCCGTTGTTCAAGTGCAAAACCAGCCACTGTGGTCGAGCTGCCGTCGTGGGCCGCCTCGTACCACAGGCACAATGCTTCAAGTAGCAGGCGTGCGCCGACGTCAGGAAGAGTCTGCTCATCAGGCTGTGCGCCATACCACTGCAGTTTTTGCAGAATACGCCGGCCCAGATCCTGCGCCTTGGGCGTATCGAGCAGGCGTTCCAGGCACGTGGCAGGCTGATCCTCCAACTGCTTGCGGGTAAACGCAGGCGTGACCTCAGCGGCCAGGCTGTCGATGGCCGACAGGGTTTTGCCGGTGAGCCAGTCGCCAATCAGGTCCTGGACTGCGGCTTTTTCGTCGTCGCTCATCAGTAGCGTCAGCGCCGGGTTCTGACGCAGATTCAGTCGGTGGCTGGCGCGGTGTTCTTCTACCTCGTTGATCAGTCGGCCCAGGCTCGCGGCGTCAGGCGTGCTGGGCAATGTGAACCCGGACTCACGCAGCAGTTGTGACAGCGGCAACACTCTGTCGGAACGCAAGTGTGCGCCTATACTCAGCAACGCTAGCTGAAACTCTTGAATTCTGGCGGATGCCTTTTTGACATCCTCGATGGTGTGGTGGGCGACGCTGTCATCGCGACGGCTGAACGTAAAGCTACACTGATCGCCCACGGCACTGACTTGTAACAGCCGGTCTTTGGAGGCTTGCAAATACTCGCTCAATGGCCGATTGCCCGCCTCTTCGAACAGCGCTTGCAGAAGGGTTTGCGTCCGCTCGTACGCCGTGCCGAGGCGCGAATGCGCTTGGGGTGACAGGTAGTAGCTGTCCAGCGAGGTCGAGGCCGCGAGAACAGCGCGAAGTGCGGTGTTCATCGAGCGGTATTCAGCCTGTTGGGCAATATGCCGTTGCAGCGTGGATATCGGTGATTGCATGGGGGAGACGGCTCTGAAATGATCGGAAGCCGTCAGTGTCGAAGCATCGAGAACCCGGGGTGCGGTATATAGGTATCGCAGGTTGAAAGTATCCTGGCTTGCCGGAAGGGGGATCGCCCCCTAGGCTAGCTCCAGCGGTCTCCTCTTGATGATGGCAGTGCGTGCACTAAGGACCTCATGAAGCAAAAAAGGACTCTCGGAACGCCACGGCTGTTGGGCATCGTCTGGCCATTTATTGCCGTCGTGTTATTTCAGGCGTTATTGGGGGGCGTGAGTCTTTACGTCTTGTCGGCCGTGCGTGGCTATGTCGCCGGTGAGAGTCTCTGGTCCAAGGGCCAGAAAGACGCGATCTATTATCTGAATCTCTACGCTGACAGCCGCGACGAGGCAATCTTTCTCAAGTACAAGCAAGCGATTGCCGTGCCACAGGGCGGGCATGAGTTGCGTCTGGCCCTTGATCGACAGCCACCGGATCTGCAGGCGGCGCGGGACGGAATTCTGAAGGGCGGCAACCATCCCGATGACGTCTCCAGCCTGATTTGGCTGTATCTCAATTTTCGTCATTTCAGCTATCTGGAAACCGCGATCGATCGCTGGACGATTGGTGATGGCTATCTGGTTCAGCTGGATAACGTCGCGCGCGAGATGCATCAGCGCATCAGCGAAAACGTCGCGACACCGGCTGATATTCAATATTGGAAAGCGCGGATTTTCGCCATCAACGACGGTGTGACACCAGCGGCCAAGGCGTTCAGCGATGCCCTGGGCGAAGGCTCGCGGATGATTCTGCGTCTGCTGCTGTTCACCAACCTTGCCACGGCGCTCGGGCTGATCGTGCTGGCCCTGTTGCGCACGCACAAGCTGCTCAAGCAGCGCCATGCCTTTGCCCAGGCGCTGCAGTTGGAGAAAGATCGGGCGCACATCACCCTGCAATCGATCGGCGACGGGGTCATCACCACCGATGTCGACGGGGCCATCGAATACATGAACCCGGCAGCCGAAGCCATGACCCACTGGAAGGCCGAGCACGCGGCAGGTCTGCCGCTGGCGGCGTTGTTCAATCTGCTGGATGACAATGCCCAGGCTGAAGGACTGACGCTGATCGAACATATTCTCAGCGGCAAACTGGTCGGTGGCAGCGAGCACTCGAAGCTGATTCAGCGCCTGGACGGCAGCACGGTTTCGGTGACACTGGTGGGCGCGCCGATCCGCAATGCCGAAAAGATCAGTGGCACGGTGCTGGTGCTGCATGACATGACCCAGGAGCGGCAGTACATCGCCAACCTGTCGTGGCAGGCGACCCACGATGCCCTGACGGGTCTGGCCAACCGCCGCGAATTCGAATATCGCCTGGAGCAGGCTCTGCACAATCTGACGCGGCAGCCCGGGCGGCATGCGCTGATGTTCCTTGACCTGGACCAGTTCAAGCTGGTCAACGACACCTGCGGTCACGCCGCCGGCGATGAGTTGTTGCGCCACATCTGCACGTTGTTGCAATCGGGCTTGCGCGAGGGCGACACCCTGGCGCGGCTGGGCGGGGACGAGTTCGGTATCTTGCTGGAGAGTTGCGCTCCGGAGGCTGCGGAGAAAATCGCCGAGAGTCTGCGCCAGACCGTGCAGAACCTGCATTTCGTGTGGAAGGGGCGACCGTTCCTGACCACCGTGAGCATCGGCCTGGTGCACATCGCCCAGACTCCGGCCACCCTCGAAGCTTCGCTGCGCGCCGCCGACATGGCCTGCTACATGGCCAAGGAAAAGGGCCGGAACCGCGTGCAGGTCTACCATGCCGATGATTCCGAACTGTCCTTGCGCTTTGGCGAGATGGCCTGGGTGCAGCGGCTGCACATGGCGCTGGAAGAAAACCGTTTCTGCCTCTACGCCCAGGAAATTGCCCCGCTGAGCCCTGCTGCGAGTGGCGCAGGACACATCGAAATACTCCTGCGCCTGCATGATGAGTCCGGACGGATGATTCTCCCGGACAGTTTCATTCCGGCTGCCGAACGTTATGGCCTGATGAGTCAACTCGACCGCTGGGTAGTCGAGAATGTTTTTAAAGTCATTGCCCAATGTATTGCCGAACAACATGAAGGCCCGTTGGCAATGTGTGCGATTAATCTTTCAGGCATTACTATCGGAGATGAGGCGTTCTTGCACTTTCTGCGGGAACAGTTTGTTAGTTACTCCATACCACCTGAAATGATTTGTTTTGAAATTACCGAAACCAGTGCAATTGCAAATCTTGGGAGTGCAATTCGATTTATTAATGAACTCAAAGGCTTAGGATGTTACTTCTCACTTGATGATTTTTGTGCCGGAATGTCTTCATTCGCTTATCTGAAACATTTGCCTGTAGACTTCCTGAAGATCGACGGGAGTTTCGTAAAGGATATGCTGGACGACCCGATTAACCGCGCAATGGTCGAAGTGATCAATCACATCGGGCATGTCATGGGTAAGCAGACAATTGCCGAGTTTGTTGAAACAACCCAGATCGAGCAGGCATTGCTTGAAATCGGGGTGGATTACGCTCAGGGTTATGTCATCGAACGCCCGCAATTGTTTACCTGTGACAGTTTGCAAAGTCGGCCCGCCAGGCCGCAGCCGTTGTTGTTCAAGGCGCCTGGCACGTTCCGTTGAAATCTCTTGCCGATCCTTACAATCACAAATCAAAAGGAGCCGAACAGTGATCGACACATTCAACCGAACCGGACCACTCATGGAAGCTGCAAGTTATCCTGCCTGGGCACAACAGCTCATTGTGGATTGCAGCGAGAGCAAGCGCCGGGTTGTCGAACATGAACTGTACCTGCGCATGCGCGATAACAAGCTCAGCGCCAAGACCATGCGTCAGTACCTGATCGGGGGCTGGCCGGTCGTTGAACAGTTTGCGTTGTATATGGCGCAGAACCTGACCAAGACCAAATTTGCCCGCCATCCTGGGGAGGACATGGCGCGCCGCTGGCTGATGCGCAACATCCGCGTCGAGCTCAACCATGCCGACTATTGGCTGAACTGGAGCCGCGCGCATGGGGTGAGCCTGGAGGATCTGCAGGCCCAGCAAGTACCGCCCGAGCTGCATGCCCTGAGTCACTGGTGCTGGCATACAAGTTCGGCGGATTCGCTGATCGTTGCCATTGCCGCCACCAACTATGCAATCGAAGGCGCGACCGGGGAATGGTCGGCACTCGTCTGCTCCACTGGCGTATACGCCGCGGCGTTCCCTGAAGAGGAGCGCAAGCGCGCCATGAAGTGGCTGAAGATGCATGCCCAGTATGACGACGCCCATCCCTGGGAAGCGCTGGAAATCATCTGTACGCTGGCGGGGATGAACCCGAGCAAGGCATTGCAGACCGAACTGCGTCAGGCGGTCTGCAAGAGTTACGACTACATGTACCTGTTCCTTGAGCGCTGCATGCAACTGGAAACCTCGGAGCGTCTGTTGGTCGGCCGAGAGCGTCGGGTTGTAGTCGAGAGCTGATCAAGCGGCGAAACACACAGCAAAAATGTGGGAGCGGGCTTGCTCGCGAAGGCGGACTTTCAGTCAACTGGATGTTGAATGTCAGATCGCATTCGCGAGCAAGCCCGCTCCTGCATTTGTTTTGCGGTGGTCAACAGACGTTAGCCAGCCATCGCCAGGCGATTACGACCTTCGCGCTTGGCCACATACAACGCGCTGTCGGCGCGGCGCAGCAGGCTGTCGGCCGATTCCCCCGGCAGCAGGGTCGAGCATCCGAGGCTCACGGTCAGGTCAATCAAATGGCCGTCAGCGAAGTATTCCGCGGCTTGTGCGGCATGGCGCAGGCGCTCGCCGACCATTGCTGCCGCCTCCCGCCCGGTGTTGGACAGCAGGATCAGAAACTCTTCCCCGCCATAGCGAAACACCATGTCGACGTTGCGCAACTGGCCCTTGATCGACGCTGCCACCGCCTTGAGCACGTCGTCCCCGGCACTGTGTCCGTGGCTGTCGTTGACTCGTTTGAAGTGGTCGATGTCGAGCATCAGCACCGACAACGGTTGCAGGTGCCGCCGCGACATGTCGATCTCGCGTTGCAGGGTCTGTTCCATGGCGATCCGGTTGCCGGTTCCGGTCAACGGGTCGCGCAGTGCGCTTTGTGTCGCGGCGCGGTAGAGCAGGGCGTTGCGCATCGGGAACAATAGCGACGACAGCAGCGATTCGAGGTTGCCCTGTTCCTGCTCGCTGAAGCGCTGGTTGCGGCGAAACACCAGCTCGCCCAGATGCTCGCCTTCATGGCTGAGGCTGTAGCTGACCGAATGATGACCGCGTGCGCCGAACTCCAGGCGCAGGTCGCTGCCCTGATGCACATAGCTCAAGGCGTCGAGCGGCACGAGGTGCTGAACTTCGCGAAAAAACAGACCGAGGATGCGTTGCGGTTCAAGACTGGTTTGCAGTTGCAGGCTCATTTGCTGGCGCAATTGCGCCAGACTGGCCGGGCGTTCCAGAAGTGGAGGCAGCAGACCAAAGCCCAGGCGTTGCAATTTGGCACTGTCAAAGTCAATTGCATTGGTCTGGGAGGGTGATTTCATATGGCGTGAGCCCCTAAGCAGTAAGTCTGTCTTACAGGCTGGGTGAGAGCGGCTATGGGCTGCGCGTCATACTGATCCATCAGTCCCGTAGGACATTTGGCGTAAGTTTAGTCTGCCTGATGACGATTAGTCAGCTATCGAAATCGGCCTGGCCCCAGTGCTTTCACACGGCATGCTTTGAGGAAAATTAGAGCGAAAGTCATGCCATTCGGTTCATGTAAATTTAAACCGTTGTAAATCAATGGGATGGCGTTTTGCTTTGAGCTTGGGTGGCGGATATTTGACTGAAGCGTGATGACGGGAAGCGGCAATTGTGTGCCGCGACGGTAATCCGCCACGGCAACAAAAGCGACGTATGGCAGTTATTGCGCGTTGAATGCCTGGCCATTGATGCCCGTGCTGTCCGGGCCCATCAGGTACAGGTACAGCGGCATGATCTCTTCCGGGGTCGGATTGTTCAGCGGATTTTCTCCCGGGTAAGCCTGGGCACGCATGCTGGTGCGGGTGCCGCCTGGGTTGATGCTGTTGGAGCGTACCGGTGCCACGCCGTCGACTTCATCGGCCAGGGTTTGCATCAGGCCTTCGGTGGCGAACTTCGATACCCCATAGGCACCCCAGTAGGCCCGGCCCTTGCGTCCGACGCTGCTGGAGGTGAACACCACCGAGGCGTCCTGCGACAGCTTGAGCAACGGCAGCAGGGTGCTGGTCAGCATGAACATGGCGTTGACGTTGACGTGCATGACCCGCATGAAGTTCTCGCCCGACAGCTGTTCGATCGGCGTGCGCGGACCAATGATCGAGGCGTTGTGCAGCAGGCCGTCGAGATGGCCGAATTCGGTCTCGATCATCGCCGCCAGCTCATCGTACTGATGGGGCAGAGCGGTCTCGAGGTTGAACGGGATCACTGCCGGTTGCGGATGGCCTGCCGCTTCGATCTCGTCGTAGACCTGCGTCAGATTGGCTTCGGTCTTGCCCAGCAACAGCACCGTGGCGCCGTGGGCGGCATAGGTTTTCGCGGCCGCCGCGCCGATGCCGCGACCGGCACCGGTGACCAGAATGACCCGGTCCTTGAGCAATTCGGGACGAGCGGAGTAATCAAACATAAAAACCTCACAATCCATTCATGAAGACCTGCTTCCCTGTGGTGAGGGGATTTATCCTCGACCGGCTGCGAAGCAGTCGTAAACCTGCATGGCGAATCGACCTGAAAGAATGCGGGGGCTGCTTGGCAACCCATCGGGGATAAATCCCCTCGCTACAACGGCCGTTTTCAGCAGCTGCAGAGCGCGCTATCAAGCACCTTGCGCAATTCCAGCGGATGATCCACCACCACATCCGCGCCCCAGTGCCGCGGGTTGTCGTCCGGATGGATGTAGCCGTAGGTCACGGCGGCCGTTTTAGTGCCGGCATCGCGCCCGGATTCGATATCGCGCAGATCATCGCCGACAAACAGAACGGTCGATGGATCCAGATCAAGCATCTTGCACGCGAGGATCAACGGTTCCGGGTCCGGCTTGCTGTTCTTCACGTGATCCGGGCAGATCAGCAGCGCCGAACGCTCGGCCAGCCCCAGCTGTTGCATGATCGGCTCGGCAAAGCGCAGCGGCTTGTTGGTGACCACGCCCCAGATCAGGTTGGCCTTTTCGATATCTGCCAACAGTTCGCCCATGCCGTCGAACAGTTTGCTGTGCACCGCACAACCCACCAGATAGCGCTCGAGAAAATCCAGGCGCAGTTCCTCGAACCCCGGCGATTCCGGGTCCATCGAAAAGGTCACGGCGACCATGGCTTTGGCGCCGCCGGAGATCTCGTCGCGGATGTGCTGGTCATTCATCGGCGGCAAGCCACGATCCGCGCGCATCGCCTGGCAAATGGCGATGAAATCCGGCGCGGTGTCGAGCAGGGTGCCGTCCATGTCGAAAAGAACTGCTCTGATGGCCATCGGCTTACTCCTCGCGCAGGGTCTGGATCATGTAGTTGACGTCAACATCGTTGGCCAGCTTGTAGTGCTTGGTCAGCGGGTTGTAGGTCAGGCCGATGATGTCCTTGACGGTCAGGCCGGCGATGCGGCTCCAGGCGCCCAGCTCGGAAGGGCGGATGAATTTCTTGAAGTCGTGGGTGCCGCGCGGCAGCAGCTTCATGATGTATTCGGCGCCGACGATGGCGAACAGATACGCCTTCGGGTTGCGGTTGATGGTCGAGAAGAACACCTGGCCACCCGGCTTGACCATGCGGAAGCAGGCGCGGATCACCGACGACGGGTCCGGCACGTGTTCCAGCATTTCCAGGCAAGTCACGACGTCGAACTGCTCGGGCATTTCCTCGGCCAGGGCTTCGGCGGTGATCTGGCGGTATTCGACGCTGACGCCGGATTCCAGCTGATGCAACTGTGCGACCGCCAGTGGCGCTTCGCCCATATCGATACCCATCACGGTTGCGCCGCGTTGAGCCATGGCTTCGCTGAGGATGCCGCCGCCGCAACCGACGTCGAGGACCTTCTTGCCGGCCAGATTGACCCGCTCGTCAATCCAGTTCACCCGCAGCGGGTTGATGTCGTGCAGCGGTTTGAACTCGCTTTCGCGGTCCCACCAGCGATGGGCCAGGGCTTCGAATTTGGCGATTTCGGCGTGGTCGACGTTGCTCATGATGTATTCCTCTAAAACTTGAAAAAGGCTGTAGCCCCGGAGTCTGCGCCGGGGTGTTTACGATTCGGTATGGCCGCTGATGCGCTGGCCCCAGGCTCGGGCGGTAGCGCCCAGCTGTTGTTCATCCAGGCGGGTCAGGCGCCGGTCGTCGAGTAACTGTTTGCCGGCGACCCACAGGTGTTTCACGCAATCGCGGCCGGTGGCATATATAAGCTGCGAGACCGGGTCGTAGACCGGTTGCTGGGCCAGGCCGGACAGGTCGAAGGCGACGATGTCGGCGGCTTTGCCAATCTCCAGCGAGCCGACCTGCGCTTCGATGCCCAATGCGCGGGCGCCGTTGAGCGTGGCCATGCGCAGCGCGCGATGGGCGTCCAGCGCAGTGGCCGAACCGGCGACGGCTTTGGCCAGCAGGGCGGCGGTGCGGGTTTCGCCGAGCAGGTCGAGATCGTTGTTACTCGCCGCGCCATCGGTGCCGACTGCCACATTGACCCCGGCCTGCCACAGGCGCTCCACCAGGCAGAAACCGCTGGCCAGCTTGAGATTCGACTCGGGACAGTGGATCACGCTGGTGTTGCTTTCTACCAGCAATGCGAGATCGTCATCGCTGATCTGGGTCATGTGCACCGCCTGGAAGCGCGGACCGAGCAAGCCCAGACGATCGAGACGGGCCAGTGGCCGCTCACCGCGCTGTTCCAGCGATTGCTGCACTTCGAAGGCGGTTTCGTGGACATGCATGTGGATCGACGCGTCCAGCTCTTCGGCAATCACGCGGATTTTTTCCAGATTCTCGTCGCCCACGGTGTAGGGTGCATGAGGGCCGAAAGTGATCTTGATCCGGTCGTGATGCTTCAGATCGCCGAACAGCTCGACGCCCTGACGAATGGCCTCATCGGCACTGCTGGCGCCCGGGATCGGGAAATCGAGGATCGGAATCGCGATCTGCGCGCGAATACCGCTGTTGTGCACGCGCTCGCTGGCGACTTTCGGGAAGAAATACATGTCCGAGAAGCAGGTGATGCCACCTTTGATCTGCTCGGCAATCGCCAGATCGGTGCCATCACGCACGAAATCTTCATCGACCCATTTGGCCTCGGCCGGCCAGATGTGGTTTTCCAGCCAGGTCATCAGTGGCAGATCGTCGGCCAGGCCACGGAACAGGGTCATCGCCGCATGGCCGTGGGCGTTGATCAAACCTGGGGCCAGGAGCACGTCCGGCAATTCACGGATTTCAGTGGCGTTACACTTCAGTGCTTCGGCGCGTGGGCCGATAAACACGATGCGACCGTCGCGGATGCCCAGGCCGTGCTCCTTGAGCACAACGCCTGCGGGTTCGACGGGTACCAGCCAGGTTGGCAGTAATAGTAAGTCGAGCGCAATGGCAGGTTTCGGCATCGAGGGTCGGTTCCAGTGCTTTTGTAAAGGATGGCGAAGTATACCCGAGCGTCTTCGCGGGGGGATCGCTATAATCGGCGGCTTTTGTTCATGAGTGCGGGGTGAGGGATGCGCGATCGACTGTTGGCTGCGGAGAAAGTAAAGGCCATCGATTGGCGAGATGGCGCGCTCCACCTGCTGGATCAGCGTATTTTGCCGTTCGAAGAAACCTGGATTGCCTACACCAGCGCTGCCGGCGTGGCTGAGGCGATTCGTTCGATGGTGGTGCGAGGCGCGCCGGCCATCGGCATCAGCGCGGCCTATGGCATGGTGCTGGCGGCCCGTGCCCGCGTGGCGCAAGGCGGAGACTGGTACGCAGCGCTGGAAGAGGATTTCGCGCTGCTGGCGGATTCCCGCCCGACCGCGGTCAACCTGTTCTGGGCGCTGAATCGTATGCACGACCGACTGGATCGACTGAAGGGCAACGCCGATCCGTTGGCGGCGCTGGAAGCCGAGGCCATCGCCATTCATGAAAGCGACCGCGAAGCCAACCTGACCATGGCCCAGCTTGGTGTCGATCTGATCCGCAAGCATCAGGGCAACGCCCAGGCGATCCTGACCCACTGCAACACTGGCGCGCTGGCCACTGGCGGTTTCGGTACGGCGCTGGGGGTGATTCGCGCGGCTTACCTTGAAGGCATGGTCGAGCGGGTCTATGCCGACGAAACCCGGCCGTGGCTGCAGGGCTCGCGTCTGACTGCGTGGGAGCTGGCGAACGAAGGCATTCCGGTAACGCTCAATGCCGACTCCGCCGCCGCGCACATCATGAAAACCAAGGGCGTGACCTGGGTGATCGTCGGCGCTGACCGCATCACCGCCAATGGCGACGTGGCGAACAAGATCGGCACCTATCAACTGGCAGTCAACGCCATGCACCACGGCGTGCGGTTCATGGTGGTGGCGCCGAGCTCGACCATCGACATGAACCTGGCCAGTGGCGACGAGATCCCGATCGAGGAGCGTGACGGTGCCGAGTTGCTGGAAGTGGGTGGCAAGCGGGTCGGCGCGGATGTCGAGGCATTCAACCCGGTGTTTGACGTGACCCCGGCGGATCTGATCGATGCGATCGTGACGGAGAAGGGCATCGTCGAGCGTCCGGATACGGCGAAAATGGCCCAGTTGATGTGCCGTAAGCGCCTGCATTGACGGGGCTTGAATCCTGCGTCGCCCCCTTCGCGAGCAGGCTCGCTCCCACAGGTTTTGTGACCGCCACAGAACATTGTGGGAGCGAGCTTGCTCGCGAAGGGTCCCTAAAAGTCAATAAACATCGGTAAATTAACCCCCGATTCTGCATTCGCAGCGGCTCTGAGCCTCTCTCGTCCCCTTTACGCCTGTCATCGGTCAACTAACTATGCTCCATGCGCATCTGGGGGATAGGTGCGTGGCGGCTCTTGTGATAACATCCGGCGTTTTCCGAGGCAGCTTCACGGAGCTGTCTTTACTGCGCAAATCCACGGTTCAACCAGTTGATTTGTCGTAAGTCGGCGCACGGCACTCAGCCTGCCCCGACGAGCTTCGTTCATCCCATATGGACATGACGAAGTTTCACCAGAAAAAGGAATCAGGCTTCTCATGGGCGAACTGGCCAAAGAAATCCTCCCGGTCAATATCGAAGACGAGCTGAAACAGTCCTACCTCGACTACGCAATGAGCGTAATCGTCGGCCGTGCACTGCCGGATGCGCGCGATGGCCTCAAGCCCGTGCACCGTCGCGTACTGTTCGCGATGAGCGAGCTGGGCAACGACTTCAACAAGCCGTACAAGAAATCTGCCCGTGTTGTCGGCGACGTGATCGGTAAGTATCACCCGCACGGTGATACTGCGGTGTACGACACCATCGTTCGTATGGCTCAGCCTTTCTCCCTGCGCTACCTGCTGGTCGACGGTCAGGGCAACTTCGGTTCGGTCGACGGCGACAACGCTGCGGCCATGCGATACACCGAAGTGCGCATGACCAAGCTGGCGCACGAGCTGCTGGCTGACCTGCACAAAGAAACCGTGGATTGGGTGCCGAACTACGACGGCACCGAAATGATCCCGGCGGTCATGCCGACCCGTATCCCCAACCTGCTGGTCAACGGTTCCAGTGGTATCGCCGTGGGCATGGCGACCAACATTCCGCCGCACAACCTCGGTGAAGTCATCGACGGTTGCCTGGCCCTCATCGACAACCCTGAGCTGACCGTCGATGAGCTGATGCAATACATCCCCGGTCCGGACTTCCCGACTGCCGCGATCATCAACGGTCGTGCCGGCATCATCGAAGCCTACCGCACCGGTCGCGGGCGCATTTACATGCGTGCCCGCTCGATCATCGAAGACATCGACAAAGTCGGTGGCCGTCAGCAGATCGTCATCACTGAGCTGCCTTACCAACTGAACAAGGCGCGTCTGATCGAGAAGATCGCCGAGCTGGTAAAAGAGAAGAAGCTCGAAGGCATCACTGAACTGCGCGACGAGTCCGACAAGGACGGTATGCGCGTCGTGATCGAACTGCGTCGCGGTGAAGTGCCTGAGGTGATCCTCAACAACCTCTACGCCCAGACCCAGCTGCAATCGGTATTCGGCATCAACATCGTGGCGCTGATCGACGGTCGTCCACGCATCCTTAACCTCAAGGATCTGCTGGAAGCCTTCGTCCGTCACCGTCGCGAAGTGGTTACCCGCCGTACCGTGTTCGAACTGCGCAAGGCTCGTGAGCGTGGTCACATTCTCGAAGGGCAGGCCGTTGCCCTGTCGAACATCGACCCGGTCATCGCCCTGATCAAGGCTTCGCCGACCCCGTCGGAAGCAAAAGAAGCGCTGGTCAGCACGCCGTGGGAATCCTCGGCCGTGGTGGCGATGGTGGAACGTGCCGGTGCCGATTCGTGCCGTCCGGAAAACCTCGATCCGCAATACGGTCTGCGCGAAGGCAAGTACTTCCTGTCGCCAGAGCAGGCGCAAGCCATTCTGGAACTGCGTCTGCACCGTCTGACCGGTCTGGAACACGAGAAGCTGCTGGCCGAGTATCAAGAGATCCTCAACCAGATCGGCGAGCTGATCCGCATCCTCAACAGCGCTGTGCGTCTGATGGAAGTGATCCGCGAAGAACTGGAAGTGATCCGTGCCGAATACGGCGACGTGCGTCGCACCGAAATTCTCGATGCGCGTCTCGACCTGACCCTGGGTGACATGATCCCGGAAGAAGAGCGCGTCGTGACCATTTCCCACGGTGGCTACGCCAAGACCCAGCCGCTGGCTGCGTACCAGGCTCAGCGTCGTGGCGGCAAGGGCAAGTCGGCGACCGGCGTCAAGGATGAGGACTACATCGCTCACCTGCTGGTTGCCAACAGCCACACCACGCTGCTGCTGTTCTCCAGCAAGGGCAAGGTTTACTGGCTCAAGACCTACGAAATTCCGGAAGCATCCCGTGCTGCCCGTGGCCGTCCGTTGGTCAACCTGTTGCCGTTGAGCGAAGGCGAATACATCACCACGATGCTGCCGGTCGATCTCGAAGCCATGAAGCGTCAGGCTGACGAAGAAGAGGCTGAAGGTGCCGAGACTGACGTAGAAGAAATCGAAAACAGCAACGAGACCGACGAAGAGCGTCGTGCGCGTATCAAGGCTGCTGACCGCAAGAAGGCTCCGTTCATCTTCATGTCGACCGCTAACGGTACCGTGAAGAAGACTCCTCTGGTGGCCTTCAGTCGTCAGCGCAGCGTCGGTCTGATCGCGCTGGAGTTGGACGAAGGTGACATCCTGATTTCCGCAGCCATCACTGATGGCGAGCAGGAAATCATGCTGTTCTCCGATGGCGGTAAAGTGACGCGCTTCAAGGAATCTGAAGTTCGTGCCATGGGCCGTACCGCTCGCGGTGTGCGTGGCATGCGTCTGCCGGAAGGGCAGAAGCTGATCTCCATGCTGATCCCGGAAGAAGGCAGCGAGATCCTCACCGCTTCCGAGCGCGGTTATGGCAAGCGTACAGCCATCACCGAGTTCCCTGAATACAAGCGTGGCGGTCAGGGCGTTATCGCCATGGTCAGCAACGAGCGTAACGGCCGTCTGGTCGGTGCGGTTCAGGTGCAGGACGGCGAAGAAATCATGCTGATCTCCGATCAGGGCACCCTGGTGCGTACCCGTGTCGACGAAGTGTCGAGCCTGGGTCGTAACACGCAGGGCGTGACCCTGATCAAGCTGGCCAAGGATGAAACCCTGGTCGGTCTGGAGCGGGTTCAGGAGCCTTCGGAAGTCGAAGGTGAAGAGTTTGAAGGTGAAGAGGGTGAGGAATTCGAAGGCTCTGTCGTGAACGACGATGCTGCCGAAGACCAGCAACTCGACGCCGCAGCTGACGAAGAGCCGCAGGAATAAGCGGATAAGCGAGGGGGCGGATGAAAATTCGCCCCCTTGTTATTTGTCCGGTATGAAACATCGGAGATCTCTTGTAGGAGTGAGCCTGCTCGCGATGCAGGCGCCGCGGTGCATCTGAAACACCGCAGTGATGCAATCGCGAGCAGGCTCACTCCTACAGGGGGATGCGCTTCAGTGCCGTTCCGGTGTCGACGATTAATGCGATTTAATGCGTGATATCAAATCAGAGCGAGATTGGATGTGAGCAAGCGAGCCTATAACTTCTGCGCCGGTCCTGCGGCGCTTCCTGAAGCTGTCCTGCAACGTGCTCAAGGTGAACTCCTTGATTGGCACGGCAAAGGTTTGTCGGTCATGGAAATGAGCCATCGCAGCGATGAGTTCGTGTCCATTGCCACCCAGGCCGAGCAGGATCTGCGTGACCTGCTGAATATCCCGTCGAACTATAAAGTGCTGTTTCTGCAAGGTGGCGCCAGCCAGCAATTTGCGCAGATTCCACTGAACCTGCTGCCGGAAAACGGTTCTGCCGATTACATCGACACCGGTATCTGGTCGCAGAAAGCCATTGAAGAAGCCTCGCGTTACGGCCGCGTCAACGTCGCCGCTACCGCCAAGCCTTACGATTATTTCGCCATCCCGGGCCAGAACGAGTGGAACCTGTCGAAAGACGCCGCTTATGTTCACTACGCGCCAAACGAAACCATCGGCGGTCTGGAATTCCAGTGGATCCCGGAAACCGGTGATGTGCCGCTGGTGGCCGACATGTCCTCGGACATTCTCTCGCGTCCGGTCGATATCTCGCGTTTCGGCATGATCTACGCCGGCGCGCAGAAGAACATCGGCCCGAGCGGCATCGTCGTCAACATCATCCGCGAAGACCTGCTGGGCAAGGCGCGTGCGCTGTGCCCGACCATGCTCGACTACAAAGTCGCGGCCGATAACGGCTCGATGTACAACACCCCGCCGACCCTGGCCTGGTACCTGTCCGGTCTGGTCTTCCAGTGGCTGAAAGAGCAGGGTGGCGTCGAAGCGATCGCCAAACTCAATGACGCCAAGCAGCGCACGCTGTACGGCTTCATCGACGCCAGCGGCCTCTACAGCAACCCGATCAACAAGTCGGATCGCTCGTGGATGAACGTGCCGTTCCGTCTGGCTGACGATCGTCTGGACAAGCCGTTCCTGGCCGGTGCCGACGCGCGCGGTCTGCTCAACCTCAAGGGCCACCGCTCCGTGGGCGGTATGCGCGCCTCCATCTACAACGCCGTCGACATCAACGCCGTCAACGCGCTGGTGGCGTACATGGCTGAATTCGAGAAGGAACACGGCTGATGTCCGAGCAAGAACTCAAGGCACTGCGCGTTCGCATCGACGCTCTGGACACCAAAGTCCTCGAGCTGATCAGTGAGCGTGCGCGTTGCGCCCAGGAAGTCGCGCGAGTAAAGATGGCCTCGCTGGCCGAAGGCGAAGTGCCGGTGTTCTATCGTCCCGAGCGCGAAGCTCAGGTGCTCAAGCGCGTGATGGAGCGTAATCAGGGGCCGCTGGGTAACGAAGAGATGGCGCGGTTGTTCCGCGAAATCATGTCTTCGTGTCTGGCGCTGGAGCAGCCGCTTAAAGTGGCTTACCTCGGCCCTGAAGGCACCTTCACCCAGGCCGCGGCCATGAAGCACTTCGGTCACGCGGTGATCAGCAAGCCGATGGCGGCGATCGACGAAGTCTTCCGTGAAGTGGCAGCCGGTGCGGTGAATTTTGGCGTGGTGCCGGTGGAGAACTCCACCGAAGGCGCGGTCAATCACACCCTCGACAGTTTCCTCGAGCACGACATGGTGATCTGTGGCGAAGTCGAGCTGCGTATTCACCATCACCTGTTGGTTGGTGAAAACACCAAGACCGACAGCATCAGTCGTATCTATTCCCACGCCCAGTCGCTGGCCCAGTGCCGCAAGTGGCTGGATGCACATTATCCGAATGTCGAGCGCGTGGCGGTGTCCAGCAACGCCGAAGCGGCGAAACGGGTCAAGGGTGAGTGGAACTCGGCGGCGATTGCCGGCGACATGGCCGCAGGTTTGTATGGCCTGACGCGTCTGGCCGAGAAGATCGAAGACCGTCCTGACAACTCGACGCGCTTCCTGATGATCGGCAACCAGGAAGTGCCGCCGACTGGCGACGACAAGACCTCGATCATCGTCTCGATGAGCAACAAGCCTGGCGCGCTCCACGAGTTGCTGGTGCCGTTCCACGACAATGGCATCGACCTGACTCGTATCGAAACCCGTCCGTCGCGCAGTGGCAAATGGACGTATGTGTTCTTCATTGACTTCGTCGGCCACCACCGCGACCCATTGGTCAAGAGTGTGCTGGAAAAGATCAGTCAGGAAGCGGTAGCACTCAAAGTGCTGGGTTCCTACCCGAAAGCAGTTCTCTAAGGGGCGGTAGCAAATGAGTGGCAACTTCCTCGCTCTGGCACAGCCGGGCGTGCAACAACTTTCGCCGTACGTTCCGGGCAAGCCTGTGGACGAGCTGGACCTGGATCCGGCCAAAATCGTCAAACTGGCGAGCAACGAAAATCCGCTGGGCGCCAGCCCGAAAGCGCTGGCGGCAATCCGCGAAGCGCTGACCGAGCTGACCCGCTATCCGGACGGCAACGGCTTCGCGCTGAAATCCCTGCTGGCCGAGCAGTGCCGCGTCGAGCTGAATCAGGTGACTCTGGGTAACGGTTCCAACGACATTCTCGAGCTGGTGGCGCGCGCCTATCTGGCGCCGGGCCTGAACGCGGTATTCAGCGAGCATGCGTTCGCCGTTTACCCGATCGCGACCCAGGCGGTGGGTGCTGAGGCCAAAGTGGTTCCGGCCAAAGATTGGGGGCATGACCTGCCGGCAATGCTCGCGGCCATCGATGCCAACACCCGCGTGGTGTTCATCGCCAACCCGAACAACCCGACCGGCACCTGGTTCGGCGCCGAAGCGCTGGACGAGTTCCTGCAGGACGTACCGGAGCACGTGCTGGTGGTGCTGGATGAGGCGTACATCGAGTACGCCGAAGGCAGTGACCTGCCGGACGGTCTGGACTTCCTCGCGGCGTATCCGAACCTGCTGGTTTCGCGCACTTTCTCCAAGGCTTATGGTCTGGCGGCGTTGCGCGTGGGTTATGGTCTGTCGACTCCGGTTGTTGCTGACGTGCTGAACCGCGTTCGTCAGCCATTCAACGTCAACAGCCTCGCTTTGGCGGCAGCCTGCGCGGCGTTGAAGGACGAAGAGTATCTGGCGCAAAGCCGTCAGCTCAACGAATCGGGCATGCAGCAGCTGCAAGCCGGTTTCCGTGAGCTGGGCCTGAGCTGGATCGAGTCCAAAGGCAACTTCATCTGCGTCGACCTCGGTCAGGTAGCTGCGCCGGTTTTCCAGGGCCTGCTGCGCGAAGGCGTGATCGTGCGTCCGGTGGCCAACTACGGCATGCCGAACCATTTGCGGGTGACCATCGGTCTGCCGGCGGAAAACAGCCGCTTCCTCGAAGCGCTGCGTAAGGTTCTGGCTCGTGGGTGATGTCACTGCTCTGCAATCTGCTGCACCTATGATCGGTCGCCTTGTGGTGGTCGGTCTGGGGTTGATCGGTGGTTCGTTTGCCAAAGGCTTGCGTGAAAGCGGTATCTGCCGCGAAGTGGTCGGGGTCGATCTCGATCCGCAATCGCGCAAGCTGGCAGTCGAGTTGGGTGTGGTGGATCGTTGTGAGGACGACCTGATCGCTGCCTGTCAGGGCGCCGACGTGATTCAACTGGCGGTGCCGATCCTGGCCATGGAGAAAGTGCTGGCCCGTTTGGCGAGCGTTGATCTGGGTCAGGCGATTCTGACCGATGTCGGCAGCGCCAAGGGCAATGTGGTGCGTGCGGCGACCGAAGCGTTCGGCGGCATGCCGGCGCGTTTCGTCCCGGGCCATCCGATTGCCGGCTCCGAGCAGAGCGGGGTGGAAGCTTCCAACTCCGAGCTGTTCCGTCGGCACAAGGTGATTCTGACGCCGCTCGAGCAAACCGACCCGGCCGCACTGGCGGTGGTTGATCGCTTGTGGCGCGAATTGGGCGCCGACGTCGAGCACATGCAGGTCGAGCGTCACGATGAAGTGCTGGCTGCGACCAGCCATTTGCCGCACCTGCTGGCTTTCGGTCTGGTCGACTCGTTGGCCAAACGCAATGAAAACCTTGAGATCTTCCGTTACGCTGCGGGCGGTTTCCGCGATTTCACAAGAATCGCCGGAAGCGACCCGGTGATGTGGCACGACATCTTCCTCGCCAATCGCGAGGCTGTCCTGCGCACACTCGATACATTTCGCAGCGACCTCGACGCCTTGCGCGACGCGGTCGATGCAGGGGATGGGCACCAATTGTTGGGCGTCTTCACGCGCGCCCGGGTTGCCCGCGAGCATTTCAGTAAAATCCTGGCCCGCAGGGCCTATGTGGACGCTATGAATTCCAACGATCTGATTTTCCTGGCTCAACCTGGTGGCCGCCTGTCCGGTCGGATTCGCGTACCAGGTGACAAATCGATTTCCCATCGCTCGATCATGCTCGGCTCACTGGCCGAAGGCGTGACCGAAGTCGAAGGTTTCCTTGAGGGCGAAGACGCTCTGGCGACCTTGCAAGCGTTCCGTGACATGGGCGTGGTCATTGAAGGTCCGCACCACGGTCGCGTGACCATTCACGGTGTCGGCCTGCACGGTCTGAAACCTGCGCCGGGCCCGATCTATCTGGGCAACTCCGGCACCTCGATGCGTCTGCTGTCCGGCCTGCTGGCTGCGCAGAACTTCGACAGCACGCTGACGGGCGATGCTTCGCTGTCCAAGCGTCCAATGAATCGCGTGGCCAATCCGCTGCGTGAAATGGGCGCCGTGATCGAAACCGCCGCCGAAGGTCGTCCACCGATGACCATCCGCGGCGGCCACAAGCTCAAGGGCCTGACCTACACCATGCCGATGGCCAGTGCGCAGGTGAAATCCTGCCTGCTGCTCGCCGGTCTGTACGCTGAAGGCAAGACCACCGTGACCGAGCCGGCTCCGACTCGCGACCACACCGAACGCATGCTGCGTGGCTTCGGCTACCCGGTCAGCGTTGAAGGCGCTACGGCTTCGGTTGAAACCGGCGGCAAACTTACCGCAACTCACATTGAAGTGCCGGGCGACATCTCGTCGTCGGCGTTCTTCCTCGTCGCGGCCTCGATCGCCGAAGGTTCGGAACTGGTGCTCGAGCACGTCGGCATCAACCCGACCCGCACCGGCGTCATCGACATCCTGCGTCTGATGGGCGCTGACATCACTCTGGAAAACCAGCGTGAAGTCGGCGGCGAGCCGGTGGCTGACCTGCGCGTGCGAGCAGCTAAACTCAAAGGTATCGAGATTCCTGAAGAGCTGGTTCCGCTGGCTATCGACGAATTCCCGGTGCTGTTCGTGGCTGCTGCCTGTGCTGAAGGACGTACCGTACTGACTGGCGCCGAAGAGTTGCGGGTCAAGGAATCGGATCGTATTCAGGTGATGGCGGACGGTCTGTTGGCGCTGGGCGTGAAATGCCAGCCAACCCCGGACGGTATCATCATCGACGGCGGCCAGATTGGCGGCGGCGAAGTGCATGGTCATGGCGATCACCGTATCGCGATGGCATTTAGTGTGGCCTCCCTGCGTGCCACCGCACCGATCCGCATCCATGATTGCGCCAACGTCGCGACGTCGTTCCCCAACTTCCTCGCGCTGTGCGGGCAGGTCGGTATTCGTGTGGCGCAAGAGGCTCAGTCGTGAAAAACATTGCACCGGTCATCACCATTGATGGGCCAAGCGGCTCGGGCAAAGGCACCGTAGCCGGGATTCTGGCCAAGCGTCTGGGCTGGAACCTGCTGGATTCCGGTGCGTTGTACCGCTTGCTGGCATTTGCTGCGCACAACCACGGTGTGGATCTGACCAATGAAGAGCTGCTGAAGAAACTCGCCGCTCATCTGGATGTTCAGTTCATTGCGGCGACCGAAGGTCAGTTGCAGCGAATCATTCTGGAAGGCGACGAAGTCAGCGATGTCATCCGCACCGAAAGCGTCGGCTCCGGCGCCTCGCAAGTGGCTGCATTGCCCGCCGTGCGCGAGGCGCTGCTGCAGCGCCAGCGTGCTTTTCAGGAGGCGCCGGGCCTGGTGGCCGACGGTCGCGACATGGGAACGGTGGTTTTTCCTGATGCGCCGCTGAAGATTTTCCTGACCGCCAGTGCCGAGGAGAGGGCGCGCCGTCGATATTTGCAGTTGAAGGGCAAAGTCGAGGGTGTTAGTCTGTCGAGTCTGCTAGATGAGATCCGTGCACGCGACGAGCGTGATACCCAGCGCGCAGTAGCCCCGCTCAAGCCGGCGGCTGATGCGATACAGCTGGATTCCACGGAGTTGTCCATCGATCAGGTGCTTGAACGCATCATGAGCGAGATCGCCATTCGCGATATCGCCGGGTGACCAAGAAGGCCGCAGGGGACCAGTCATAGTCCTGCAGCGCTTCTTTTATATGAAACTAACCCACACCGTCTGGGGTGTGGAGATGGGCGTATCCTTCGCCCTCATTTACAGGAATTAAAATGAGCGAAAGCTTTGCGGAACTCTTTGAAGAAAGCCTAAAAACCCTGAACCTTCAGGCAGGCTCCATCATCACCGGTGTTATCGTTGATATCGATTACCAGGCTCGCTGGGTAACCGTTCACGCTGGCCTGAAGTCTGAAGCACTCATCCCGCTTGAGCAGTTCTACAACGACGCTGGCGATCTGACTATCAATGTCGGTGACGAAGTTCACGTTGCTCTGGACTCGGTTGAAGACGGTTTCGGTGAAACCAAGCTGTCCCGTGAAAAAGCCAAGCGCGCTGAATGCTGGATCGTTCTGGAAGCAGCCTTCGCAGCTGAGGAAGTGGTCAAGGGCGTTATCAACGGTAAGGTTAAAGGCGGCTTCACTGTCGACGTTAACGGCATCCGTGCGTTCCTGCCAGGTTCCCTGGTTGACGTCCGTCCAGTGCGCGACACCACGCACCTGGAAGGCAAAGAGCTGGAATTCAAGGTCATCAAGCTGGACCAGAAGCGCAACAACGTTGTCGTTTCCCGTCGCAGCGTCCTGGAAGCCGAGAACTCCGCCGAGCGTGAAGCTCTGCTGGAATCCCTGCAGGAAGGCCAGCAAGTCAAAGGTATCGTCAAAAACCTCACCGATTACGGCGCATTCGTCGATCTGGGTGGCGTGGACGGCCTGCTGCACATCACCGACATGGCCTGGAAGCGCATCAAGCATCCTTCCGAGATCGTCAACGTTGGTGACGAAATCGACGTCAAGGTTCTGAAATACGATCGCGAACGCAACCGTGTTTCCCTGGGCCTGAAGCAACTGGGCGAAGATCCATGGGTTGCTATCAAAGCCCGTTACCCAGAAAGCACTCGCGTTACCGCTCGTGTAACCAACCTGACCGACTACGGCTGCTTCGCTGAGCTGGAAGAAGGCGTTGAAGGTCTGGTACACGTTTCGGAAATGGACTGGACCAACAAGAACATCCACCCTTCGAAAGTCGTACAAGTCGGCGACGAAGTGGAAGTCATGGTTCTGGACATCGACGAAGAGCGTCGTCGTATCTCCCTGGGCATCAAGCAGTGCAAGTCGAACCCGTGGGAAGACTTCTCTGGCCAGTTCAACAAGGGCGACAAGATCTCCGGCACCATCAAGTCGATCACCGATTTCGGTATCTTCATTGGTCTGGACGGCGGCATCGACGGTCTGGTTCACCTGTCCGACATCTCCTGGAACGAAGTTGGCGAAGAAGCTGTTCGTCGTTTCAAGAAGGGCGACGAGCTGGACACCGTTATCCTGTCGGTTGACCCAGAGCGCGAGCGCATCTCCCTGGGCATCAAGCAACTGGAAAGCGATCCGTTCTCCGAGTACGTCTCGGTTAACGACAAAGGCGCAATCGTTACTGGCACCGTGAAAGAAGTTGACGCCAAAGGCGCCATCATCGTTCTGGCCGACGATATCGAAGCGACTCTGAAAGCCTCCGAAATCAGCCGTGACCGCGTTGAAGACGCGCGCAACGTTCTGAAAGAAGGCCAGCAAGTAGAAGCCAAGATCATCAGCGTTGATCGCAAGAGCCGCGTAATCCAGCTGTCGATCAAATCGAAAGACGATGCTGAAGAGAAAGAAGCTATCCAGAGCCTGAACTCTGTTCAGGAAGCTCCAGCCGATACCACTATGGCTGCTCTGCTGAAGCAAGCAATGGCCAAACAGAACTAAGTTCTGCTTGATCATGAAAAAGGGCGACTTCGGTCGCCCTTTTTTGTGCCTGCGATTTGGCGGGTGTGGTGCGACCTGGATGTATTGGGTTGGAGGTGAAACCAATCCCGTTGCCTGGTTGTCTGTTTCTTTAATCGGATCAATCGCCTATTCGCGACTAAGCTAGGTGTTAGTCGTGCAGTAGTCGGGCGTTGCCTGGCATAAGGAAGTGGATGAACAGATTTATAGTCTTCATGGCGGTGTTGGTATTGGCTGGCTGTACCACGAGTGCCAAGACGCATGCGGTGCGTGGGGTCAGCGGTATCGAGATCGACTGTTCCGGCTTGGGCTCGGGGTGGGAGAAGTGCCAAAGGCGTGCGGCGAAGGAGTGCAAGGGGGCGGGTTATAAAGTGATCACTCGATCAGATGACGCAAAGGATGACGATGAGTTTCCATTTGGCTTCAATCCCGCAGGCTATGTAACCCGAACCATGCTGGTGATGTGTCGCTGACTGCGCGCTGATCCGGTTTGGTGCTCTTGTGTCCTGAAAATGGGCGTTTCGACGCCGAGGAAGATATGTCAATCCCTGGGCTGTTCAAAATCTTCCGGGCGTGCTAAAACCTTTCAAGCGCTGATCTAGCTGCTTGAAAAAGAAGGGAAAAATATGACGAAGTCGGAGTTGATCGAACGAATTGTCACCCATCAAGGGCTGCTCTCATCCAAGGATGTGGAGCTGGCCATCAAGACCATGCTTGAACAAATGTCCCAATGTCTGGCCACTGGTGATCGCATCGAGATCCGTGGGTTTGGCAGCTTCTCTCTGCATTACCGTGCGCCACGCGTCGGTCGTAACCCGAAGACTGGGCAGTCTGTCAGTCTGGACGGCAAGTTTGTTCCGCATTTCAAGCCGGGCAAGGAATTGCGCGATCGAGTGAACGAGGAAGAGGAGGAGGGGGTTTGACAGTCGCTATTTCTCAAGGAGTTACTCATGCGTAACCTCAAGCGCATACTTCTTGGTGTTTTCATTTTATTGTTGGTATTGGTGATTCTGGCGTTCGTGCTCGAGAATCAGCAGCCTGTAGCGTTATTGTTTTTGGGGTGGGCTGGGCCTCAGTTGCCAGTTTCCCTGATAGTCGTTCTGGCGCTGCTTGTCGGAATGGTGGTCGGGCCGATAGTTGGTTGGTTTTTGGCTCGCCCATCTCGAGTTGCGCGCAAGCCCTTGGCGCAGTGACGGTGCTCTTGGCTTTGCTCTGCGGATTGTCTGTATCCAATAGTAAAGCGCCTATTTACCTGTAAAATGCGATCCTTGCCTGAGCGGTGAATAACTTCATCGAATTAGGCTGAATTTGACAGAGGTCTGTGATAGAAGGCTTCTGCATTCATGGATTGGACGGCGCTCCTTCAGGCGCTGTCAGCAGCGCAAGGGCATGGTACCGCGTGAAAATTCTAGTAACCGGCGGCGCCGGGTTTATTGGCTCAGCAGTCATCCGTCACATCATTTCCAATACCGGCGACGCTGTCGTTAATGTCGACAAGCTGACTTACGCCGGTAATCTGGAGTCATTGGCAGAGGTGAGTCAAAGTGCCCGCTATGCCTTCGAGCGCGTAGACATTTGTGATCGCGATCAAATTGATCGAATTTTGCGCGAGCACCAGCCCGGCGCGATCATGCATTTGGCCGCGGAATCCCACGTAGATCGATCCATCTCCGGCCCTTCGGACTTCATTCAGACCAACATTGTCGGTACCTACACGCTCCTGGAGGCCGCACGTAATTACTGGAGTGCGCTGAATGAGGAGCGGAAGGCAGGCTTTCGTTTTCATCATATTTCGACTGATGAGGTGTATGGTGATCTGGACGGTCCCGAAGATCTGTTCACCGAAACTACGCCTTATCAGCCAAGTTCGCCGTACTCGGCCAGTAAGGCCAGCTCCGATCACTTGGTTCGCGCTTGGGCTCGCACGTATGGCTTGCCAATTTTAGTCACCAACTGCTCGAATAACTACGGGCCCTATCATTTTCCGGAAAAGCTGATTCCGCTGATCATACTCAATGCCTTGGAAGGCAAGGCGTTACCGGTCTATGGCAAAGGTAATCAGGTGCGTGATTGGCTGTATGTTGAGGATCATGCTCGTGCGCTCTATAAAGTCGTCACTGAAGGCGTCGTCGGCGAGACCTACAACATCGGTGGTCACAACGAGATGCAGAATATCGAAGTGGTGCATACCCTTTGCTCACTGCTTGATGAGCTGCGTCCGCAATCGGCTCATCGTCCTCATGCCGGCTTGATAACTTACGTGCAGGACCGTCCAGGTCATGATCGGCGATACGCTATAGATGCAAGCAAGATTCAGCGCGAGCTCGGTTGGTCGCCGGTGGAAACGTTTGAGACTGGAATCCGCAAGACCGTGGAGTGGTATCTGAATAATGCTGAATGGGTAGTGCGCGTGAAAAGTGGTAGCTATCAGCAGTGGATTGATCAGAACTATACGGATCGTTCGGGCAAGGCATGAAAATTCTTCTCTTGGGGAAAAATGGGCAAGTAGGCTGGGAGTTGCAGCGTTCTCTGACACCGCTCGGGGAGTTGATCGCCCTTGATCGCCATGTGACAGATGGTCTCTGCGGAGACTTGAGTAATATTGATGCTCTGCGAGCGACGATTCGTGCACTGAAGCCCGATATTGTAGTCAACGCGGCTGCTTACACGGCAGTCGATAAGGCCGAAACCGAGACTGAGTTGGCTGACCTTGTAAATGGTCGAGCCAGCGGGGTATTGGCAGAAGAGGTGAAAGCGCTTGGAGCGTGGCTGATTCATTATTCGACAGATTACGTCTTCGATGGTCGGGGGAGCTTGCCTTGGCTCGAGACTGATGCTGTGGCCCCGGTGAATCACTACGGCGCCAGTAAGCTTGCAGGTGAGCAATTAATCATCGATTCCGGCTGCAGGCATCTTATCTTTCGCACAAGCTGGGTGTATGGCGCCCGCGGTAATAACTTCGCCAAAACCATGCTGAGGTTGGCAAAGGAGCATGAAAGTCTGAATCTTGTCGCGGATCAAGTAGGCGCGCCTACCGGTGCTGACTTGATTGCAGATGTCACTGCGTTAGCCATCCAGAATGTGCTTCGGTGTCCGGAGTTGTCCGGGCTTTATCATTTGGCGGCTGCTGGAGAAGTTTCTTGGTATGGCTATGCTGATTATGTTTTTGACTTTGCCAAAAGACATGGCGAGGAGCTTCGGGTAGAAGTGGTAAACCCTGTCGATACAATCGCCTATCCGACACCTGCTCGGCGCCCCCTGAATTCACGATTGAATACGCAGATGCTGCGTGACAAATTTTCTATGTGCTTGCCGGATTGGCGAAGTGGTGTAACCCGAATGCTTATGGAAGTTCTAAATAAATGACCGCAAAAAATCGCAAGGGCATCATCCTCGCCGGTGGTTCGGGTACCCGTTTGCATCCGTTGACGCTGGGTGTGTCCAAGCAGATGCTTCCTATCTACGACAAGCCGATGATCTTTTACCCGCTGTCTGTGTTGATGCTGGCAGGTATGCGTGAAATTTTGATAATCACCACTCCCGAGGATTTGCCGTGCTTTCGCAAGTTGTTGGGGGATGGTAGTCAATATGGCATAACCCTGACTTACGCAGAACAGCCCAATCCTGATGGTCTTGCGCAGGCGTTTATAATCGGCGAAGAGTTTATCGGGACAGACCCATGCTGTTTGATTCTGGGCGACAATATTTTTTATGGGCAGCATTTCTCGGATAATTTACGAGCGGCCAGTCTTCAGAGTACGGGGGCTACAGTCTTCGGTTATCACGTGTCCGACCCAGGACGGTTTGGTGTTGTTGACTTTGATGTCAATGGCCGTGCGCTCAGTATTGAAGAAAAGCCTCTGAAACCAAAGTCCAACTATGCAATTACCGGCCTCTATTTCTACGACAATGATGTTGTTGAAATTGCTAAACGTATCAAGCCCTCAGAGAGGGGGGAGTTGGAAATAACCGACGTTAATCTCGCTTACTTGGAGCGTAAGGCGCTCAGCGTAGAAATCCTAGGTCGCGGTTTTGCCTGGTTGGATACTGGAACGCATGAGTCTCTACTGGAGGCGAGTCATTTCGTCCGTACCATTGAAGAGCGGCAAGGCCTGAAAGTGGCTTGCCTTGAAGAGATAGCATTCAACAGCGGCTGGATCACTGATGACATGTTGAAGGTTCAGGCCGAGCGCCTGAAGAAAACGGGCTACGGACAGTATCTGCAAAGGCTCTTGAACGGCTCTCTCTGATGGTTGTTCTGAGGTTGGTTGGGTTGGGTTGGCTTGGGACGGGTTCGGAGCAAGGCGGTGATGAGGCCGTTTTTTCGCATGCGCTAATGAGCAGGCTTTTGTTTTTTTCAGGCTTGATCTCTCGTCTGTTAAAATAAAGTCATGAATTTTGACGCTGATGCACCGAACAGTGAAGGCTGTTGAGTGCATTAATGCATACGAATATATAGCACCGACCTGAGTTGGTAGAAAGCATTGGTGCCGTGGGACGGTGCAATGGAATCCAGAATGTAAACAATATTCTCTCCGTGGTTTCATCGACACAGGAGGGGTGAGCGAGGATTTTAAGAATGGAACTGATTCCCGTAATTTTGTCTGGCGGCGTGGGCAGCCGATTGTGGCCTGTTTCGCGAGAGGCCCATCCCAAGCCTTTCATGGCTCTGCCGGATGGTCAGAATCTGATCCAGAAGACTTTCCTGCGAGCTTCGCGGTTGAAGGATGTCGCAGAGATTCTGACCGTGACAAATCGCGAGCTGCTGTTCAAGACGGAAGACGAGTACGGCGCTGTCAATGCTGCAGGGCATTCGCAGGGATTCATTCTCGAGCCTTTTGGGCGTAATACTGCTGCTGCTGTTGCTGCAGCTGCGCTTCAATTGGAAGCGTCGCATGGTCTGGACGCCCAAATGCTGGTTCTGGCAGCTGATCATCTGATCAAGAATGAAAAGGCTTTTGCCGCAGCAGTGGCAGATGCGATGGCTTTGGCTGCTGAGGGCTGGCTGGTTACTTTTGGCATTCAGCCTACTTATCCGGAGACTGGGTTCGGTTACATTGAAGCGCAAGCGGGTGCGCCGCTCGACGGTGGCTTGAAGGTCGCGCGGTTCGTTGAGAAGCCCAATCTGGAAACCGCCAAAGGATACGTAAGTGCCGGTAACTATTACTGGAATTCCGGGATGTTTTGCTTTCAGGTCGGAACCGTTCTCGAGGAGCTGCGTAAGCATGCTCCTGAGGTTCTTGAGGCGGTGGCAAAGACAATTGAAAAATCCCGGGTCACGTCGTCTGACAAATATCGTTGCCTGAACCTTGATGCGGCTGCCTTCTCGCAGGTACCGGACATTTCCGTCGACTATGCGCTAATGGAGCGATCTGCCAAGGTAGCGACCATTCCATGCGACATTGGTTGGAGTGATATCGGATCCTGGAATGCAGTCAGCGAGTTGACCGAGCCTGATCAGGACGGCAATCGTTTTGAGGGTGAGGTGCTTTCGCACGGTTCCAGCAATAACTACGTCAATAGTGAGGGGCGTCTCACTGCGCTCGTAGGTGTTGAGAACTTGCTGGTGATTGATACCCCAGATGCCGTGATGATTGCACATAAAGATTATGCGCAAGATGTGAAGCATATTGTCGGTCAACTCAAGGCCAGTGGGCATACCGCACACTTACTGCACAGAACGGTGCATCGTCCTTGGGGCACTTACACGACGCTGGAGAATGGCGAGCGCTTCAAGATCAAGCGTATTGTCGTGAAACCCAAGGCTTCGCTGTCTCTACAGATGCATCATCATCGCAGTGAACACTGGATTGTCGTTTCCGGGATGGCGGTAGTGGTAAACGATCAGCAGGAGCTGATGCTTAATACTAACGAATCGACATTTATCCGAGCAGGCCATAAACACCGTTTGCAAAATCCGGGTGTTATTGATCTTGTTATGATCGAAGTGCAAAGCGGTGATTATCTCGGAGAGGACGACATTGTTCGATTTGAAGATAACTACGGTCGAGTGGATTCTGCACTCACAGCTAAGTAGTGAGTGCTTGAAAAACTGATCCTGGTAATCGGGAATTGGACGGGGAGAGTTCCTCGTCCGATTTTTTAGTGTTATTCAAGAATTTTGGTTGCCTTTTCAATGCCTGATTCATTAAGTGTTGTTGATGCTGCAGGTGATCGCCCGAGTGCTGGTCGTGTCGCTATTCTGCTATCAACTTACAACGGCGCGCAGTATTTAAAGGCTCAGTTAGAGTCTTTGATTGAGCAGGTATACCAAAACTGGGAGATCCATGCGTCGGATGACGGCTCCAGTGATGGCACCTTGGAGATCCTTGAGTGCTATCGCCAGCGCCTAGGCGGACGCTTGAGGATTTACCAGGGGCCAGGCGAAGGGTTCGCAGCAAACTTCTTGTCTTTAATCCGGCGTAAAGAAATACAGGCAAGCTATTTCGCATTTTGTGATCAGGATGATATCTGGTCCAAGGACAAACTATCCAGTGCAGTGAGTTGCTTGGAAAAGAGCAAGGAAGGCTTGTCTGCACTTTATTGCTCGCGGACGCGCCTGGTTGATGAGTGTGGTGTCGAGATAGGTTATTCGGCGGTATTCTCGGTTCGTCCATGTTTCGAAAATGCGTTGGTTCAAAGTATTGCTGGTGGCAATACAATGGTGCTCAACGAATCAGCAAGATGTTTAATTGCAAAAACCCCAGTTGCTTCAGTGATTATTTCACACGATTGGTGGGCTTACTTGCTGGTGAGTGGTAGTGGTGGCAACGTTCACTATGATCCAGTGCCGCAGGTTGATTATCGGCAGCATTCAAATAACTTGATGGGGTCTAATCGTCGACTGAGTGAGCGCTTGTTACGGCTTAAAAAAATATTTGATGGAACCTTTCAGATTTGGAATACCGCTAATTTGACCGCGCTGGAGCATTTTCGCCAGGATTTGCAAATGGAACATCTGAAGCGGGTCGATATGTTTCAAAAGGCTCGCCGTTCGGCTTTGCTCATGAGGCTGTTCTGCTTTAAACGTGCAGGTATCTTTCGTCAGTCTACCGCAGAAAACGTCATTTTGGTCGCCGCAGCGGTGGTAAATCGCTTGTAGCCTCTCAGGAATCCAATACCACCTCCGTTGATATTGGATTACACTATGCGGCCCAATTCAGGCGGGTAGCCACCATTTTAAGGACTGGGTGTCTGGCTCGCTTCATGGGCTCGGATGAATAAAGGCTGTAGACAAAGGCTCATACGAACGCTTCACTTCGGGAAAGGATATGTCAAGTAAGTTGAAGGTCAGGCTCAAGCAGGCCCTGCTGAAGTCCAGCGCCTACTATGTGTTTGCAGCGGCAAAATACTTCGTCGCCAATAATATTATCGCGAAGATTCCCTTCGAATCGGTGCGGAAAGCCTATTATCGACGCATTTTGGGGGTTTCAATTGGGAATGATACTCATATAAGTATGAGGGTTTTCCTGACGGGTTACCACAGTAGGTGCCAGGTCAGTATTGGTGATAATTGCGTCATTAATCGTGAGATTTATTTGGATGGCAGGGCGGGTGTGCACATTGGGAATAACGTGAATGTGTCATTCCAGGCGTGCCTTTTGAGTCTGCATCACGATCATAACTCCCCGGAATTTTCTGCTATCGGTGCCCCTGTCATTGTCCAGGATCACGCTTGGATTGGCGCAAGAGCAGTGATTTTGCCCGGAGTCACTGTGGGCGAAGGTGCGGTTGTAGCAGCTGGAGCTGTTGTGACCCGTTCAGTGCCCGATTATGCGGTAGTCGGTGGCGTACCAGCTCGAGTCATTGGTGAGCGTAATCGTAATCTGACCTATTTGACAAATTTCTCTCCTTTCTTCGATACAGATATTTTTGATGAGTCCCATGTTAAATCCAGTTAAGAAAAGCCTGCTGATTTTTACTCTTTCACCACCCCTGCCTGCCACTTCTGGCGCGCCTATATACATCACCAATACACTGATACCGCTCGCCGAGAAATACGATCTGCATTTGTATACTATCGGAGGCTCTGATGAGGTGGAGCATATTAAGCAGCATAAGGATCTTTATGACCGCTATTTCCGTAGCGTGCATGTTGAGCCTAGGGCGCAGATGCCTTCGCAGAAAGGTACTCTTGGCAGAATTGTTCATAGTTTGGTGCATCTGTACCATGGTTTGCCGTTCATGGATGCAAGTTATTACAGTGTCAGTGCTGTTAGAAACGCACGCCGAATTGTAAAGCAGCATAATATCCAGGCGCTTGAGATTCACTCCAGTCACTTGGCTTTTTTCAAGAAATTTATATCGGAAGTCCCCGCTGTTCTGGTTAGTCATAATATTGAGTCGGATATTTTTCCGTTCTGGATTCCGCAGCACCTGACCGGCTGGAAAAAAGCGGCAGTCGAAAGTGTAGCGCGATGCAGTCGACGCAATACGCATCAAGTTGAAATAGATAATAAATGGAAGTTTGATGCAATGACTTTCATTTCTCAGAGTGATATGGATCGTGTTACTGCGGTGGTGGATAAGAGTTATATTCCCCTCTGTCTGCCCGTTAAGGCCAGCAACTATGATGACAAGCCTGATGGGCACGTCAATTTGTTGTGGATGGGCGGCTTCTGGTGGCACCCGAATGCTGAAGGTGTTCTTTGGTTTGTAAGGTCCATTCTGCCGCTCATCGCTGACAAGCTTGTAGCCCTCAATATTCGCCTGCACTTTCTGGGCGCAGCTCCGCCGGATGAATTGAAAGCTGTCGATGACGGACGCAATATTTTCGTGCATGGGTTCGTCGACTCTCTGGAAGACATGCTCGATAGCTCACATCTTCTATTCGTTCCATTGCTGTCGGGTGGTGGTGTGCGAGTAAAGATACTCGAGGCAATGAGCAACGGTATTCCTGTTCTAAGTACCAGCAAGGGCTGCGAAGGGTTGGGCGCAACAGATGGCCTGGACATCGTGGTTCGTGATGATGCTCAGTCATTTGCCGATGCCATTCTTCAACTTGCAGCCGACCCAGAGCAACGCTCAAGGCTTTCAAGGGCTTGCAAACAACTTCTTGTAGAGAAGTACAACTTGCAGGACTGCATTGAAGAAAAGGATCGGATTTATCAAAAACTGCTGGCCTCGGTTTGAGCCAGCACTCGAATTGAGATGAAAAAAAAGCCCATGATTAGAACTCTTGCATTCGGTTCCCGGAGCTTCGTAAAAAGCCGTGAGCTTATCTGGCAGCTCGTTCGGCGAGAAATCAGTCTTCGCTACAGTGGGTCATTTTTAGGCATCATTTGGTCCTTTATCAACCCCCTGGCGATGTTGATGGTTTACAGCTTCGTTTTTGGAACAGTTTTCAAGGCTCGTTGGGGAGGTGTGGCGACCGACACTCAGGACTACACTATCCTGCTTTTCGTCGGGATGCTCATCCATGGTCTTTTTGCTGAGTGTTTGGGTAAGTCGGCGACGCTGATTGTGGCGAACAGCAATTATGTCAAAAAGGTCATTTTCCCTCTTGAGATTTTACCTTGGACAATCATTGGGGCAGGACTATTTCACTTCTTCACGGGCCTGCTTGTGCTCATGGGGTTGCAGCTGTTTTTAACCGGAGGGTTGCAGTGGACGTTGGTTTATTTGCCGTTGATTCTTGTCCCGTTCGTATTGTTTTTAGTGGGGCTTTCCTGGTTTGTCTCCGCGCTGGGAGTGTTCTTTAGAGATATCGCCCAATTGGTTGGAATGATTACTGCCATCATGATGTTTCTTTCGCCGGTATTCTATTCGATCGAGTCGATTCCGGAGCGCTTTCGCCCTTATATGATGGCTAACCCTCTGACGCTGGTTATTGAGCAGGCCAGGCAGGTGCTGATTTACGGATCACAGCCTGATATGCATGCACTACTCATTCTGGCGGGAGTAGGCATTTTTACATGTAGCACAGGCTTGTGGTTCTTCAACAAAACTCGGAAGGGATTCAGTGATGTCCTCTAACGATATCCTTATCGACGTGGCTGGGCTTTCGAAGTGTTTTCACATTTACGACAAGCCGGCACATCGCTTCATGCAGTTTGTTGTACCTCGTCTACAGCGCGCCATTGGGCTCAAACCAAGCAGTTTCATGCACGACTTCTGGGCGCTGCATGACGTTTCCTTTCAGCTACGCCGCGGTGAAACCGTTGGGATTATTGGTCGCAACGGTTGCGGTAAATCTACGCTTCTGCAGATGATTTGTGGCACTTTGACCCCTACGGGAGGGCGCGTTGACATTAATGGTCGAATTGCCGCCTTGCTCGAACTTGGGGCCGGATTTAATCCGGAATTTTCAGGCCGCGATAATGTTTTTCTTTCCGGAAGTATCGCCGGTATTTCCCAAGAAGAAATGCGTAGGCGTTTCGCTGACATCGCTGCGTTTGCAGATATTGGCGAGTTTATCGAACAACCGGTAAAGACTTACTCTTCCGGTATGTTTGTACGTTTGGCGTTTGCCACTGCGATTCACACCTCTCCCGATATTCTTGTTGTCGATGAAGCGCTCGCGGTTGGTGATACGGCCTTTCAGACCAAGTGTTTGACTCGCATTCGTGATCTGCAAAAGAAGGGCACGACGATCCTCTTGGTTACTCACTCGACGAATACTTTGATTGAGTACTGCGATCGAGCCATTTATCTCAAACGAGGAGTGCTGGTTGAGGATGGCGTTTGCCGTGACGTTGTCAAACACTATGCCAATGACTTGGTGGAGGAGGAAGGCGGAATTGCACTTGTCGAAAGAACGCAGGACGAGGTGCAGGCATTCCAAGAAGTTGAATCCAAAGCATTCATAGAAGTTCCGGGCGGATCGGAAGAGAAAATTGCTATCCTTGCAGTGGAGATTTTCGACGCACAAGGACAGCAGCGCAGCACATTTTCATACGGAGATGCGTTCCTGGTCCGGGTCAGTCTTAAGGTCGGCACGCCTATCGAGATGCCTTGTTTTGGTATTCAGATCAAAAGTGTCGACGACATCGTGCTTTGGAGTGCGACTACTCAAAGTATGGAGGTTCCGTTGGGTCGGTTAGAGGTAGGAACCCACCAGTTGACCTGGAGTTGTCAAGCGACCTTCTCTGGCAATCGGTATGTTTTGGCAATTGGCGCCGGAAGTACCGAGACGGGCGAATATCGGCGACATTCGCGCCTTCCTTATGCCGGACACATCGATGTCTTGCCTCAGGAACGCAGCGGTTCGGGTTGGTTGGCTCCATGCCCAACTGTTTCGCTTTCATCAGTTTAGTCGCCGGAGTTAAATAATGACGGATAAACCGAAGGTCCTGGTTAGCGGATGGTACGGTGCGAGCAACATAGGCGATGAGCTGCTCCTTGGCGCTGTTGCTGCCTGGGTTGCCGACGCTGGCGGCGAGTTGACGATTATAAGTCTCAATCCCCTGCACACTGCTCAAGTCTACGGAGTTGCTGCCGTCGATTTTCACAATCTGGGCGAAATTGCCTCGGTTTTGGCTGACTGCGATTTGTTCGTGATGGGAGGAGGAGGGATCTTTCAGGACCATCATCCGTTTAACATCACTGCACTCTATGATGCGACTGCGCTTGATATTGCACAGTATGCGCGACCGTTCTATCTCGCCCGCCAGTATGGCGTGAAAACCCTGATCTTGGCTCACGGTGTAGGGCCTTTGATGAGTCATGATGCTCAGGAAGTCGTACGAGACGTCTTTACGCTCGCGGATTTCGTGTCTGTCAGAGATGTGCATAGCGAAGCGCTTCTGCGCAAGATCGGCGTAACTCGTGAACTTCTCGTCGCTGCAGATCCGGGCTGGTTTGCGGCCAGTGAAGTTGTGCGTACCAGTCTGGTATCCAAGACAGACAACGATACGCCTGCTGAAAAGCGCAAGCTTGCCCTGATCATTCGTGAGTGGAACAAGGATCAGGACTGGGAAGAAAAACTGGTTTCTGCTCTCAACAGCCGGTTGCCGGAAAACTGGAGCTGTGTCTGGTTTGCCTTTCAAAACTCGCTGGATGAGACTCGTGCAGGCTCTGATAAGCCATTCCTTGGAAAATTGTCGGCCAGTCTGGATCCACGGATAAGCTATGAGATCATCGATCATATTGCTGTTTCGGATGTAGTCAATGCGATCAATGAATGTGATGCCGTACTGTCGATGCGCCTGCATGGCAGTATTTTGTCGCTTGCTCTTGGTAAGCCCTGTGCTTTCCTTGAGTACGATGACAAGATGACTCAAGCGCACAATATGGCACACGTGCCTGAGGATCTGAGGCTTGATTTGAGGCGTCCCCTGAGCGCATACGAGCGAATAATTGAAAAGCTCACCGATAATCAGGTCGACTGGGTTATCGATGCACAGGTATTGCAGACGCTGCAGAATTCTGCATTGGCTCACAGGGATGTTCTGATCAGGGCATTGGAGTTGGTCAGAGGCGGTGGCGAGAAGCGCCGCCGATGGTCTAGCCACAATCTGGATTGGATGTCTGTCTGGTTGCAGGAGCTTATCTGGCAAAAACGTACTATCGAACGCGCTAGCGTTCACGCCCATGACTTGTTGGGCTATCGAGATTTTCAGCTGCATAAAAAAGATCTTGAGCTGAATGAATTGAAGCAGTCTCTACAGAATCTGCAACAACAGATGGCAGAGCTGGACAAGGAAGTTCAGAAGCACAAGCAGCAGTCTGCTGAGTTTGAAAGTTTATTTCATAAGCAACAACAGCAAACCGCAGCTGTCACACTGAAAGCTCGAGAGCTTCATGATGCGGAGCATGAGCGGCATCACTTTGAACAGAAATTTCTCACGATGCAGGAAACTGTCGTTAGCCTGCAGCAAGCGTTGGGCGCTCAGACGACACAGTTACAAGAACTCGAAAGCGCAAAGCAAAAAACAGGAACTAAAATGTCAGGCAGTTTGCAGAACTTAACTCGAAAAATTCAGCGCGCGACCTATTTGCTGCAAAATGGTGGCCCACGAGCGTTGCTTTCGGCGCTGAGAGTGCGTCGTCAGATGCTCTTGTCGCAACAGATGCCGTTGCCCGTGATCACACCTTCAGAGTCCATGACTCAGGTAGAGGTTGACCACGCACTTTTTGAGGCAGCTGCAAAGCTTCGCGATGAAGAAATCGTTATTTTTGCATCGCATGCGTTCCAGTCGCTGGGTGGGCATCATCGTCCAGCGCAATTGGCAAGAGCTGCTCTTTCTGCCGGACATCGAGTGATTTACATCACTCAAGCTCAATCCGATCGCTCCAACTCTTTTGCAGCTCAGCAGTGCGCGGGCCTTTCACAGCTTTGCCTGAGCGAACTATCGGTCGAAAAACTGTTCTCCCAGCTTTCAGAAAACTCTGTGGTTCTGAATTTTGTGTTGGACTCTAATGTGCTGGCATACCTTCAGTTTGCTCAAAATCGTGGGCTGAAGGTATTTCTTGAGTCAACATACCTTTTGAATGATCCGTTGGTTGTTTCTGCGCCGCTGTTTGCTGAAATGGCCAGCGTGGTGAGTGCAATCTGTGTGGCCTCAACCCAAACTGCTGCTCATATTGCTACAGTCACGAATACACCGACTCTCTGTATCGAGATGGCTGCCAGCCATACCTACTTCGATATCTATCGCAATTATCAGGCTCCGCACCAGTATCAAGGCGTGAGTGGCACCAAGGCCATTGTTTTTGCGCCTGGCGAGGAGTCGAATGTCGACTGGGCATACGTCGAGCGCATAGCGAGTCTGAATCCGCAGATTACCTTTTTCCTGTTGGGAGCTTTCAATCATTCCGAAAGCTTTCCAGCCAACATCGTGATACTTCCTGAAGAGTGCCTGAACAATGCAAATGCACTGATCGCCCACAGCGATCTTTTGCTTTCTCCGTTTTCGAAGTCGATTGCAGGTAAAACAGGTCTGCCTCAAGGGATTTACGCCGGGGCGTTCTTGAATAAACCGATCATCAGCTCACAGGAAGTGAATGCTTCGCAGCTGAACAACTTCCTTTATCTTCCAGAAGCTGAAGTGTTGGGTGATACAAGCGGCCGTTTCCCTGCCATTCTCAAAAACGATTTGTTCGTGTCGCAGAACTCATGGCTGGCCCGTCTGGAAGCACTGGTACCTGCTGTTTCTCGTCACGATGTCAGCGTAGTCATTCTGATTCATAACAACGCAAGTATAATTGCGCGGTGCCTTGAAACGCTGCAGCAACACTGTGGTGCCTATATCAAAGAAGTCATCGTCGTTGATAATGCCAGTTCTGACGGCGGTGCTGAGTTAGTCGAGCAACAGTTCCCGGAAGTCAAACTGATCAGAAATCCGGAAAATGGCTGTTCCTCGGGCCGTAATCTCGGTGCCGCGCACGCTACCGGCAAGTACATTACCTTTTTCGATAGCGATCAGTGGTTCACTGGTGCATCGGGTTTCGCCGAGGCGCTGTCCATTCTTGAGCGGCACGCCAGTGTCGGTGTAATCGGCTGGAATGCCGGTTGGTTTGACGCCACTCGTACTGATCTGGGTGGAATGATTGCCGACTACTGCCCGAACAGGGCGATGAATCCGCAGGCGATTCGCGACGGTTATCGCTCGGATATCGGTTTCCTGGGAACCAGTGGTTTCTTTATGCACCGTTCTGTATTCGACGCCATCGAGGGGTTCGACACGTTCTACGATCCGACTTGTTTCGAGGATACGGATCTGTGTTTCCAGATTCGTGCACTGGGAATGGAGATTTCCTTCCGAGACCTTTCGGGGATTCGTCACCAGCCGCATCAGACCACTGGTGCTGATAGCGGAAGCGACAAATACAAAGCTTTGTTCCTGCGTAATTCGGCTTACTTCAAGGGTAAGTGGAAGCATAAGCCTGAGTATTTCGTCGACTACTCCAACTGAGCCGTTGGGTGTGGTTGAAAAGCATAACGTGTGGGCATCACCTTGGACGAATGTCAAGGTGGCCCTTTTAGAAGACTTCCTATTCATATGACGCGGCTGTTTTTATGTTGAGCCTACCCCGGAAAAAAATTCTGTGCGTTATTGGCACAAGGCCAGAAGCCATCAAGATGGCTCCGATTATTCTTACTCTGAAAGAGCAGGAGTGGGTGGAAGTCAGGGTTTTGGCGACGGCTCAGCATCGGGATATGCTGGATCAGACATTGGCGGATTTCTCCATAATTCCCGATGTGGATCTGAACATAATGCAGCCGAATCAGTCGTTAAGTACATTGACGGGAAGATTGCTTCTTGAAGTCGAAAAAGTACTTCTGGCCGAAAAACCTGACGCTGTGCTTGCGCAAGGTGATACGACCACAGTACTGACGGCTTCTCTGGCGAGCTTTTACGCAGGTATCCCGTTTGGTCATGTTGAGGCGGGATTGAGAACAGGCGATATCTACAGCCCGTTCCCTGAGGAAGCTAACCGCGTCATGACCGGTATGTTAGCTCATTGGCACTTTGCACCGACTTCAAGAGCCGTGGAGAACCTCCTTGCGGAGCGTACGCCTGCCAACAGAGTTTTCTTGACAGGTAACACGGTCATTGACGCGTTGCATTATACGGCCAAAAAAAATCAACCACTTTCAGTCTGTCTTGATTCCTCCAAACGTATGATTTTGGTTACGGCACATCGCAGAGAAAATTTTGGCAATCCATTCCTTGAGATTTGTACTGCTATAAAGAAGTTGGCGGTGAATAACCGTAATGTCGAAATTTTATTTCCGGTTCACCCCAATCCAAATATCAGTAGTGTTGCCTATGAACTGTTGGGAAATATTGCCAACCTCCATTTGATTAAACCATTAGGTTATCAGCAGTTTGTGGCGGCAATGAAACGTGCATATTTTATTATCAGTGACTCAGGCGGCGTTCAAGAAGAGGCCCCGGCATTGGGAAAACCGGTGCTGGTCTTGCGCGAAAGCTCCGAACGGCCAGAGGCAATATCGGCGGGGTGTTCAAGATTGGTGGGGACTGACGTTGAACTGATTGTTCGTGAGGCGGAAAAACTCCTTAATATCCCGGACGAGTACAAGAAGATGGCAATCGGTGCATCTCCGTATGGAGATGGTCTGTCAGCTTCGCGAATTGTCGGAGTCTTAAAGGAGTATTTTCGTTGAAACGTATGGTCTATCTGTCTCCTGTACCTTGGGACAGTTTTACTCAACGTCCTCATAAGTTTGTGGAATGGTTTCACGAAATCTCTGAGGGAGAAGTGCTTTGGGTTGATCCTTATCCAACTCGCTTGCCCAGTCTGTCAGACTTTTCACGTCGGCCGGCCCCCGGTCGTCTCGGGCGTACAGAGTCTTGGCTGGAGTGTTTGACAGTCAAGGCGTTGCCGGTGGAGCCAATTCCGGTTTTGAACGTTTTCAATCGGTACCTGCGTCGAGAACTGGTGGCAAAAATTAACGCGTTCGCCAGTTTGGGCTCAACCAGTCTGGTTATCGGTAAACCTTCGGCATTGGCTTTACAGCTCTTGAAAGAGGGAGCTTTCGAGAAAAGTATTTATGATTCGATGGACGACTTTCCTGCGTTTTACAGCGGCCTGTCCAAGTATTCGATGCAGTGTAAGGAGCGCGCGGTAGTCCGAAGCGTGGACCATGTGCTTGTTTCGTCCACGCTACTGATGCATAGAGCAAAAGATATGCATCCAACTGCAGATATTCGCTTGTGCGAGAATGCTTGCGCGGTAGAAGTGTTACCTCCAGTTGACCTGATGTGTCGGCCTGCCTCCAGGATTTTGGGTTATGTAGGGACGATCGGGAAATGGTTTGACTGGGAACTGATCAGGCGTTTGGCTGAATGTGCCAATGTGACGGTGCGTTTGATTGGTCCGGTATATACGCCTGCTCCGTTCACATTGCCGGCGAATGTCGAGATGCTGCCGCAATGTTCGCATGCTCAGGCCATTGCGGCCATGCAGGGCTTTGATGTTGGGTTGATTCCTTTCAAGATAACGGAGTTAACAGAGTCTGTTGATCCAATCAAATACTATGAATATCGTGCGCTCGGCTTACCGATCATTACTTCGGCTTTCGGTGAAATGCGCGTTCATGCACAACAGGCAGGCGTCTTCAGCCTGGATGCGTCCGACAAATCATCCCACTTGTTGCATACAGTCGAGGCTGCCCTGGCCTATAGATTCACACTCGATGACTTAGAGCTGTTTCGTCAGAAAAACTCCTGGAGTGCGAGATTCTCCTCGGCAGCATTGTTCAGCGGGGTGTAGATTGAGTTCGGCTTTTGATAAGCCGCTTTGCCGGTGCCGGGAGTCCCTGCTCTTTCACGGGGATCGGGAAGTGGTTCAAGTTCGAGATGCGCGGGTGCCAATATTGACCGTAGTAGGGTGAGGTGTTGTTTTGTCAGGGTTATTGAAATGAGTGCTGAGACGATTCTTGTAACGGGAGGAACCGGATTTCTTGGGGCCGCACTGACAGAACGATTGAGTACGCAAATGGAGTTGGCGGTTGTTTTACCCGTCAGAGATCATCGTTTTCAACCCGCCTCACCCTCTGTTCGAGTAGTGCAGATCGATGGTCTGGACGCTGATACCCATTGGGGGCATGCACTGTCTGGTGTCGATAAGGTGGTTCATGCGGCGGCTCGAGTGCATGTCATGAAAGAGTCGAGTTCGGATCCGTTGGCCGAGTTTCGCAAGGTCAATGTGGACGGCACCCTCAATCTTGCCAGGCAAGCAGCCGCAGCCGGTGTAAAGCGGTTCATCTTCATAAGCTCGATCAAGGTCAACGGTGAGTTCACCGAACCTGGCAAACCTTTTTGCGCCGATGACTTGCCAGCACCGGTTGATTCCTATGGCATCAGTAAGCTTGAGGCAGAGCAGAAGTTGCGAGCGCTGTCTTCGACTACCTCCATGGAGGTGGTCATCATTCGCCCAGTGTTGATTTATGGTCCGGGCGTCAAAGCTAACTTCCTGAGTATGATGAACTGGATCCACAAGGGCGTGCCGTTACCTTTTGGGGCGATTCACAACAAGCGCAGCCTTGTAGCGCTGGATAACGTTGTCGATCTGATCGTGACTTGCCTGAGTCATCCCGCCGCTGCTGATCAGATCTTTCTTGTCAGTGATGGTCAAGATGTATCCACTACCGAACTTTTACGTAAAACCGGTGAAGCATTGAATCAACGAGCTCGCCTGATCCCGCTGCCCGTATGGATGATGAAAGTGCTGGCTTTGTCGCTAGGGCGGCGGGCACTTTCCCAGCGCCTGTTCGATTCATTGCAGGTGGATATCAGTAAAAATCGGCAGCTTCTTGACTGGACTCCTCCCTTGAACATCGATATGGCTCTGAAAAAAACCGCGCAGTATTTTCTGGAGTCGAGGATATCTTGACTCAGACCTGGTTTGCTTTCGTGGCGGTGGCGGTTGCTTTTTTTCTTACCGCAGCAATGCGTCGGTATGCCTTGAGCCGCAGCCTGGTGGATATTCCCAACGCGCGCAGCTCTCACGTCATGCCAACGCCTCGGGGTGGAGGGGTAGCGATCGTCGTGACGTTTCTCCTAGCATTGGGAGGGCTGATATATTTCGACCTGATTTCTCTGCCAGTATTCGCGGCTTGCGCGGGAGCAGGGACAATTGTTGCGATGATCGGTTTTCTGGACGACCATGGTCACATTGATGCGCGATGGCGCCTGCTCGGGCATTTTCTAGCCGCAGCATGGGCTTTGTACTGGCTGGGAGGTTTGCCGGCAGTCAACGTGTTTGGCACGGTGCTCGAGCTGGGTTGGATTGGCACCGTTCTGGCGTTGCTGTATCTGGTGTGGATGCTCAATCTTTATAACTTCATGGACGGCATCGACGGGATAGCAGGTGTCGAAGCGACCAGTGTTTGCTTCGCGGCATGCTTGTTGTACGCGCTGTCAGGTCAAATCGGATCGATTTGGGCTCCGTTGATGCTGGGCGCTGCGGTTGCAGGGTTCCTGTTCTGGAATTTTCCACCTGCCAGAATTTTCATGGGAGATGCCGGTAGTGGTTTTCTGGGCTTGATGTTTGGTGTCCTGTCACTTCAGGCTGGATGGGTTTCAGCTCCCTTGCTCTGGGCATGGCTCATCTTGTTGGGGGTCTTTGTTGTTGATGCGACACTCACCCTCATCCGGCGCCTGATTCGTGGGGATAAAGTCTATGAAGCCCATCGTAGCCATGCCTACCAGTTTGCTTCGCGTCGCTTCGGAAAGCACTTGCCAGTGACGTTGGCCGTCGGATTGATCAACCTTTGCTGGCTGCTACCCATTGCCCTTTGCGTTACTCTTTACGGCCTGGACGGTACGATCGGACTATTGCTGGCCTATAGTCCATTGTTGGTATTGGCTTGGGTGTTTAACGCAGGGGAGCTGGAAGGTCCTCCTTAAGGACTCGTCGATACTCCTGTATTACGTCTACGACGTCATGGAGTGGACGGAAAAAGGGATGAAATCGTAGTGCTTGAGGATCTTATGAGCAAAGTTAGAGCGTATTTGCTGGGGTTGCCCAGACGCAAGAAGAGACTCATCCAGGTGGTTAGCGATATCGTGCTGGTCTGGGGGGCTCTCTGGCTGGCGTTTATTGTGCGCCTCGGCATTGACGATATGTACAACCCGGTAAGAGCACATTTTTGGCTTTTTATCTGCGCCCCCATTATTGCGATTCCTCTCTTCATCCGTTTCGGAATGTACCGTGCGGTCATGCGCTACTTCGGAAATGATGCTCTTATTGCGATCGTCAAGGCCGTCAGTCTTTCTTCACTTCTGCTGTCGGTAGTTGTTTATTGGTACAGCAATCATCAAACAGTGGTTCCACGTTCGATAGTGTTCAACTACTGGTGGCTGAGCCTGGTCATCATCGGCGGCTTGCGTTTGTGCATGCGTCAGTATTTCCTAGGAGACTGGTTGAATGCGGCACAGCATGTTCCGTTCACCAACCGCGATGACGGTCTGACCAAGGTTGCCATTTACGGTGCGGGGGTCGCGGGTAATCAGCTTGTTGCCGCGCTGCGTCTTGGGCGAGTGATGCGTCCTGTCGCCTTCATCGATGATGACGCGAGTATTGCGGAGCGCTCGATCGCGGGCTTGCAGGTGTACAAGCCTAAACATATCCAGCAGATGATTGATGTAACTGGGGCGCAGGAAATTCTTCTGGCGCTGCCGTCTTCCACGAGGGTCAGGCGCCGGGAAATTCTTAATCTGCTGGAGGAATTTCCTCTTCACGTGCGTAGTGTTCCCAACTTTACCGAGCTGGCCAGCGGCAGGGTCAAGGTTGAGGATATCCAGGAGGTGGATATTGCGGATCTGCTGGGAAGGGATCCGGTACCTGCTCAGCCCGACCTGTTGGCGCGCTGTATCAAAGACAAGACAGTAATGGTGACCGGAGCAGGTGGCTCTATCGGGGCAGAGCTTTGCCGGCAAATTTTTTCCATCGGGCCCGCCACTCTTTTACTTTTCGAGCATAGCGAATTCAATCTTTACAGCATTTTGTCCGAGCTTGAGCAGCGGGCTGCCCGGGAATCAACGTCTGTCCAGTTGCTGCCGATTCTGGGGTCAATACGTCACCCCCACAAACTTCTGGATGTCATGAACACCTGGAACGTGGAGACCGTGTATCACGCCGCAGCTTACAAGCATGTACCGATGGTCGAACATAATATCGCCGAAGGCGTATTGAACAACGTTATTGGAACACTCAACACCGCACAGGCTGCGTTGCAGTCGGGTGTTGCCAACTTTGTTCTCATTTCCACTGACAAGGCTGTGCGCCCTACCAATGTGATGGGCAGCACCAAGCGTCTTGCAGAGTTGACCCTGCAGGCCCTGAGTCGGGAAATCGCTCCCGTACTTTTTGGTGAACGAGCCAATGTTTCGCGGGTCAACAAAACCCGTTTTACCATGGTGCGCTTTGGTAACGTGCTGGGATCATCGGGGTCGGTGATTCCGTTGTTCCACAGTCAGATCAAGTCAGGTGGTCCGCTGACAGTCACGCACCCGAAAATCACCCGGTATTTCATGACCATCCCGGAAGCTGCGCAGCTGGTTATCCAGGCCGGTTCGATGGGGAAGGGGGGGGACGTATTCGTCCTGGATATGGGTGAGCCCGTGAAGATCGCCGAACTGGCAGAGAAGATGATTCACTTGTCTGGTTTGAGTCTACGCTCGGAAAAAAACCCTCAGGGTGACATCGCTATTGAGTTTACTGGGCTGCGTCCAGGTGAGAAATTGTATGAAGAGTTGTTGATTGGAGATAACGTTGCTGCCACTCAGCACCCGATGATCATGACTGCACGAGAAGACCATTTGCCTTGGGATGTACTCAAGGCAAGGTTGAGCGAGCTGCTCGCCGCTGTTGAACAAGATGACTACGCACGAGTACGCCTGCTCTTGCGCGAAACGGTGAATGGTTATACCCCGGACGGCGAAATTGTTGACTGGATTTACCAGCAGCGGCTTCTCGAACCCTGATTGACAGGGTAGACCAGGTAATCGGAAATACTTTCTGATAGCTCGCGGAGCTTGTGGATCAGCCCAATTTTCCTCGGTCCGCCTATTCAGGGACCGAGCGAGCAATGGAGCTACACACCTCCGAGACGGTGTGCTGTCAAGTTAACTTCCTCAATTTGACCTTTGCCCAGAGTTTCAAGTTGTAATATCTGCGTTTGATATTGTTCTTGAACAAGCGCAAACCTCGCTCTTCCCATGGCTGTTTTTGTGGAAGCATCAGGTTGTGTGGTTTTTTAACGGGCTCGCTGGTCTTTTCAATGACAATGAACTGGTCATCGCCACGGTCTGATGAATCATAGTTGGACGTCTTCAGAAAATTTTCAAGCGGACTGAAGTCCCAGAGATGCCATACAAACTCGGTGTTGTGAGCGATGATGTTGAATCCGGTGTGCTCGACAATCTGCTTCATCTCATTCTTCGTGAACTCACGGAAATGCCAGTCGTACATCAAGGGCGCGTTTTTCATCAAGGCTTGCTGGAGTGCCCAGAGGCTGCTGGCATTGGGAGTCGTAATCAATGCGCGGCCGCCAACACGTAAAACTCGATGGATTTCGTTGAGGAAGAAAAAGATACCGTCCAGGGTGGTTGCCTGTTTGTAATCGATATCGGAAATATGCTCTATGACTTCCGTGCAGATGACATTATCAATAGAGTTGTCTGCATAAGGTAATGGATCGTTTCGCAGGTCGTTTGAGGTTCCGCGTACTGTCGCTTCGGGAAAAAAAGACCAGATTACACGGGAGCTCAGATATTCAAGGCTACCAATCTCAACACAATATCCCAAATGTAATCCGAATCGCTTCATGTATTCGATGGTTACTGCAAAACGGCGGCTATCGAAGTGCAGGCCACCGTCCCCCACGCCCAAGACTTTTCCCTCGGTTGTCACACGTTCAACGACTTCATCGATTGTGGCCTGATTGACAAAAGTTGATTCGAACTTCGTTCCAGCAGGCTTGGTCTTTGTCGGGGCAGAGATATCCATAAATTTGTATATTCCACTTTTGCTTCGTCAGTCGTGTTCAATGCGTGTTCGATCAATAGTGCTGACTCGGTACGCCCATTTTTTTGCCGATAATTTAGGGTAGACGTAATGTTTTGATCTCTCCAGTCTATTCCCTGTTTTTTTGCTCGAACAGTGAAAAGTGTCGGGGGGCTGAGCGTTGGCGAGACGTTGCAAAAATCAATCAGCAGGTATTTTCAGGTCGAGCTCTAATTGTTTCACATTCTGTAATGAACGCAGTTTTGACTTGCACGCGTCATGACCTACTGTTGAAGAGCAGCTTCGGAAAAGCTGCTTTCTCAAATGATGATGGAGCGTCACTTATGCGTACCGGTTACTTCAAATCTCTGTTTTTTGCCTTCCTTGCCAGTGCCTCGATCGCAGCGATTGCGGCACCTGTAGTGCCTTCAGAACCAGCCAAAGTGCTGATCGCGATGGACGCGACGTCGACATCCCATAGCGCAAAAGTTGATCTCAACCAAGCCGATTCGGCTACGTTGCAAAAGGAGTTGGCTGGTATCGGCGAGGCGAAGGCCAAAGCGATTGTTGCGTATCGTGATGCTAATGGGCCATTCGCCTCGGTGGATGAGCTGTTGGAAGTCAAGGGCATCGGCAAGGCGATCCTGGATCGCAATCGCGAGAAGCTGGAAGTGAACTAAGCTGATTATTCAACGCCAAGGGGCCGGTCATTGACCGGCCTTTCTGTTTTCTGGCGCAGAGATTTGGCAAAGGGAGCCTGGTTGCGTTTATCGGCAAGCTGAAAATTATGGGTATCATATTGTTTTTGGATTATGCCTATAATAATTTCCGTCACCTCCAGGCCAGTGAGCATTGGAGGCCCATATCCCAATGTGTTTCAGGAGCGCCCTAATGAGTTCAGTTCAGTCTCAAGGTACAGCCGTCGTCACCGGTGCTTCGTCCGGGATAGGTGCCATTTACGCGCAGCGGCTGGCAGCGCGTGGTTTTGATTTACTGTTGGTCGCCCGTGATCAGCAGCGTCTGGAAAGCGCCGCGAGCCAGTTGCGCGAGGCCCATGGGGGTCAGGTCGAAGTGCTCAAGGCCGATCTGACGCAAAAGGACGATCTGCTGAAACTCCAGCAGCGTCTGCGCAGTGACTCGAGCATCAGCCTGTTGGTGAACAACGCCGGGGTGGCGGCCGATGGTCTGCTGGCCAATTCCGATGCTGAGCAACTGGAGCGCCTGATTCAGTTGAATGTCACCGCCGTGACCCTTCTGGCTTCGGCGGCTGCCGCCAGTTTTACGAAGGCCGGTCGCGGCACGATCATCAACATTGCCTCGGTGGTGGCGCTGTTTCCGGAGCGTTTCAACGCGACCTACAGCGCCAGCAAGGCTTATGTTCTAAGCCTGACTCAATCGCTGAATACGGAGCTCGAAGGCACCGGCGTCAAGGTACAAGCGGTATTACCCGGCGTTACCCGCACCGAAATCTGGGAGCGCTCGGGCATCGATGCCAATGGCATTCCGGCGGAGATGGTGATGGAGGCCGGTGAAATGGTCGATGCGGCGCTGGCCGGTCTGGATCAAGGCGAGTTGATCACTATCCCGTCGCTGCCTGACGAAGGTGAATGGCAGGCCTTTGTGCGTGCCCGGCATGTCATGGCTCCGAATCTGTCGCGCAGTTCGGCGGCCCAACGCTACAAAAACTGATCAGAGGTAACTGCGGTATGAGTCAGCGTCGAATTGTTGTCACCGGTATGGGCCTGGTTTCTCCCTTGGGCAGTGATGTCGAAATGGTCTGGCAGCGATTGCTGGCCGGGCGCTCGGGCTTGCGCAATTTGCCGGACGCGGTGAGCGCAGATTTGCCGACCCGGGTCGCCGGGATGGTGCCAACGGCGGCGGAGGACACCGAGGCCGGCTTCGATCCGGACCTTGCCACGCCACCCAAAGAGCAAAAGAAGATGGACCGCTTCATTCTGTTTGCCATGGAAGCGGCGCGCCAGGCATTGACGCAGGCCGGATGGCATCCGGCCGAGGAGCAGGATCAGGTGCGCACCGCGACCATCATCGGTTCCGGTGTTGGCGGATTCGGCGCGATAGCTGACGCGGTACGCACCACCGACAGTCGCGGCCCGCGTCGTCTGTCGCCGTTCACCATTCCATCGTTTCTGGTCAATCTTGCCGCTGGACACGTATCGATCGGGCACGCTTTGAAAGGCCCGTTGGGTGCACCGGTGACCGCCTGTGCTGCCGGAGTGCAGGCGATTGGCGATGCGGCACGGATGATTCGTGCAGGTGAAGCGGACATCGCGGTGTGCGGCGGGGCGGAGGCGTGCATCGATCGGGTCAGTCTGGCCGGTTTCGCGGCAGCGCGGGCGCTGTCCAGCGGTTACAACGACACCCCCGAGCGTGCCTCACGACCGTTCGACAGCGGGCGCGATGGCTTTGTGATGGGCGAGGGCGCGGGCCTGTTGGTGATCGAATCGCTGGAGCATGCGCTGGCACGTGGAGCGCAGCCCTTGGCCGAACTGGTCGGTTATGGCACCACCGCCGATGCGTATCACCTCACCGCCGGGCCGGAGGACGGTAGCGGAGCACGTCGCGCCATGGCGCTGGCATTGGCTCAGGGCGGTATTGCGCCCGATCAGGTGCAGCATCTCAATGCGCATGCGACTTCCACACCGGTCGGCGATCTTGGCGAGCTGGCAGCCATCAAGGCGTTGTTCGGCACCGAGAATAAAATCGCCGTGACGTCGACCAAGTCGGCCACGGGGCATTTGCTGGGGGCCGCAGGCGGGCTGGAAGCGATTTTCACCCTGTTGGCAATCCGTGATCAGGTTGTGCCGCCGACACTCAATTTCGACAATCCCGATCCTGCGAGCGCGGGTGTAGACATCGTTCACGGCCAGGCGCGTTCGATGCCGATCGAATATGCGCTGTCCAACGGTTTCGGCTTTGGCGGGGTGAACGCCAGCGTGCTGTTCAAGCGCTGGCAGGCTTAGTCCTGCGACTGCTTGAGGTGATCGCGAGTGACGTCGAGGATACGTTGGGCCAACTCGGCGTCGGCGACACTGCGTGACAGCAACAGCGCGCCGACCAGCGTCGACATGATGACAATGGCCTGGTCGGCGCTGTTGTCGTCTTTCAGGGTGCTGGCGATCTGATCCAGGCGATTGCCGAGCACCTGATCACTGGTCGGGCTTGGTTGTCCGCGCAGGCCCAATTCTGAAGAGATGGTCAGCAGCGGGCAGCCTTCGTGTGGGGAGGTCTGATGCCATTCGGAGAGATAGGTATCGATAAATACGTGCAGCGGGTTTGCCTGGGCAAAGATCTCGGCGCATAAACCGTCGACTTGATCGCTCGCCTCCTGCAAGGCCTTTTCGACCAGTTCGTCCTTGGATTTGAAGTGTGAGTAAAAGCCGCCGTGGGTCAGCCCCAGTGCTTTCATCAGGGGTTGCAGACCGGTGCCACCGATGCCGTCCTTGCGAAATCGCGCCGAGGCTTCCTTGATAATCCGTAGATGGGTTTGAGCTTTATGATCTTGCGAGTAACGCATGTGGAACTCTCCGCAACAAGACCGCCATCTTAACCAAGGTAAATGACATGGTGACTGTACTTCTATTTCTTAAAAGCACGCTGCTCAGTCCGACCTGATCCTTGCAGTCAGTAAAATCCTTTACAAAAACAAACCCCGCCTGTTCCGGCGGGGTTTTTCGTTCAGCGATCCTGCGCGTCCTTGATGTCCGCTTCGGCATTGCGCTGCGCTACGCGCTTGCGTTCTTCATCGGTCAGTTCGACCTTGTTGGCGGTGTCGCGCAACATCATCAACCCACCCACGATCGAGCCGATTGCAACGACCAGAATCAACCAGGCATACCAGGGCATAACGGCTCTCCTTAATGGCAGCTCGACGGGCGAGGATTTCGCCAGCGACGCTGCATACCACTTTGAGCGAAGTGAGTTCGCAGTGGTTCCATTCTAGGCCGGTTATGCCCGGTGTACCCGAAATCCCTCAGCGGCCGGTCAGCATCGCATCGGCCGGAGCGTTGGCGCGCAACTGGCCCGTCAGCAGGAAGTAGCCGAAGCCGACCGCCATGAAACCAAGGAAAATCAGCCCGATCAGCGCGTTGAACCAAGCCATGGCGATCAGGCACACCACTGCCAGCACCAGCGCAATCATCGGCACCAGCGGATAGCACGGGGCGCGGAAAGTACGCTCCAGATTGGGTTCGGATTTACGCAGTTTGAACAGGCTGAGCATGCTCATGATGTACATCACAATGGCGCCGAACACGGCCATGGTGATCATCGCTGCGGTCAGGGTCATGCCGCCGAGGTTGATCAGACCGTCGCTGTAGATCGCGGCGATGCCGATCACGCCGCCGGCGATGATCGCCCGGTGCGGGGTCTGGAAGCGCGACAGTTTCGCCAGCGAGGCCGGCAGGTAGCCGGCGCGGGCGAGGGCGAAGAACTGCCGCGAGTAGCCAAGGATGATTCCGTGGAAACTCGCGACCAGGCCGAACAGGCCGATCCACACCAGCATGTGCAGCCAGCCGGAGTTGTCGCCGACCACGGTTTTCATCGCCTGCGGCAACGGGTCGTTGATGTTCGCCAGGGTGCGCCAGTCACCAACGCCGCCCGCGAAGAACATCACGCCCATTGCCAGCAACACCAGGGTCAGGATGCCGCTGATGTAAGCCTTGGGGATTGTGCGCTTGGGATCCTTGGCTTCTTCGGCGGCCATGGCCGCGCCTTCGATGGCGAGAAAAAACCAGATCGCGAACGGAATCGCGGCGAACATCCCGGCAATCGCCGGGGCACCGAACACATCGGAACCGGCCCAGCCATTGAGCGCAAAACTGCTGAAGCTGAACGCCGGTGCGACCACGCCCATGAACACCAGCAATTCGATCACCGCCAGCACGCAGACGATCAGCTCGAACGTCGCAGCCAGTTTTACCCCGAGGATGTTCAGGCTCATGAACACGATGTAGGCACCGACTGCCGCGTGTTTCGGATCGAGCGCCGGAAACTGCACATTCAGATAGGCGCCAATGGCCAGCGCGATTGCCGGCGGTGCGAAGACGAATTCGATCAGCGTCGCCAGCCCGGCGATCAGCCCACCTTTTTCACCAAACGCGCGACGGCTGTAGGCGAACGGTCCGCCCGCGTGAGGTATCGCAGTGGTCAGTTCGGTGAAGCTGAAGATGAAGCAGGTGTACATGGTGGCGACCATGAACGAGGTCACCAGAAAGCCCAGCGTGCCGGCCACGCCCCAGCCGTAACTCCAGCCGAAATACTCGCCGGAAATCACCAGCCCGACGGCGATGCCCCACAGGTGCAATGTGCCCAGCGTGGGTTTGAGTTGTGTGTTCATGCGCATGCTCCCTGAACGGTTTGGAAAGCTCGGGGGAGGGCGTGTGCAGTGGGCGTGCCATTGCTGTGAAACAAGTCGTAATGAGTTGAAAGCTGTCGTATCGGGGATGTTCGCGGCGCAATAACTGCTTTTTGTGCGCCAGTTGGGTGCGATGTTGATCGTGCTGCCGTCTTCGCGAGCAAGCCCGCTCCCACATTTTGAAATGCGGTCGCGCATATCCCTGTGGGAGCGGGCTTGCTCGCGAAGAGGCCCGTCCAGACACCACAAGACTCACCTGTAACGCCCGCATAAACCCACTCTTTACGCTTTCTTTATGCCCAGCCAACACCCTCGGTCTCGTTCCTTTACAGCCTTCTTTCCGACAATGCCTCCACACGCGGCAATAAGCCGTAACACGGAGATCTTCCATGAGCGTTCTGGACGGGGTGTCCCTGCTGCTGGCAGCCGGGCTGTTCATTTATCTGTTGGTTGCGCTGTTGCGCGCGGATCGGAACTAGGAGCGGCTATGCACAGTTATGACTATTGGCTGATCCTCGCGTTTTTTGCGGTGGTCTTGCTGCCGGCGCCGTTCCTCGGGCGCTTCTACTACAAAGTGATGGAAGGCCAGCGCACCTGGCTGACGCCGATTCTCGGCCCGGTCGAGCGCGGTTGCTATCGCATTGCCGGGGTTGATCCGCAGGCGGAACAGAGCTGGCAGAAATACACGCTGGCACTGCTGGCGTTCAACCTCGCCGGTTTTCTGCTGCTGTTCGCGATCCTGTTGTTCCAGGATCACCTGCCGCTGAACCCGCAAAACTTGCCGGGTCAGGAATGGACCCAGGCGTTCAACACCGCGGTCAGTTTCATGACCAACACCAACTGGCAGTCCTACAGCGGTGAAGCAACCCTAAGCTACCTGAGTCAGATGGTTGGCCTCACCGTGCAGAACTTCGTCAGCGCCGCCACCGGTCTCGCGGTGCTGGTTGCGTTGTGCCGCGGCATCGGTCGCAAGTCGGCAAAGACCCTGGGCAACTTCTGGGTCGACATGACCCGCGCCACCCTCTACGGCTTGCTGCCGCTGTGCCTGCTGCTGGCGCTGTACCTGGTGTGGCAGGGCGTACCGCAGACCTTCGCGCAATATGTGAATGCCGTGACCATGCAGGGCGTCGATCAAGTGATCCCGCTCGGCCCGGCCGCCAGCCAGATTGCGATCAAGCAACTGGGCACCAACGGCGGTGGCTTCTTCGGTGTCAACTCGGCGCACCCGTTCGAGAACCCGACCGCGTGGAGCAACCTGTTCGAACTGGCGTCGATCATTCTGATCCCGGTGGCGCTGGTCTTCACCTTCGGCCACTACGTCAAAGACCTGCGTCAGAGCCGCGCGATTATCGCCTGCATGCTCGCACTGTTCCTGATCGGCGGCGCGACATCGCTGTGGGCCGAATATCAGCCTAACCCGGCGCTGAACAATGTCGCGGTCGAACAGACCGCGCCACTGGAAGGCAAGGAAGCACGCTTCGGTACCACCGCCACCGTGCTGTGGTCGGTGACCACGACTGCGGCGTCGAACGGTTCGGTCAACGGCATGCACGACAGCCTCAACCCGCTCAGCGGCATGGTCGCGCTGGTCAACATGATGGTCGGCGAAGTGATCTTCGGCGGCGTCGGTGCCGGGCTCTACGGCATGTTGCTCAACGTGCTGATCGCGGTGTTCCTCGCCGGCCTGATGATTGGTCGTACGCCGGAATATCTGGGCAAGAAACTGCAGGCGCGCGAAGTGCAATTGCTGGTGGTGACCTTGTTGGTGATGCCGGTGGGCGTCCTGGTGCTCGGCGCGATTGCGGCGACCCTGCCAGGCCCGGCGGCGACCATCAGTAACCCCGGCCCGCACGGTTTCAGCCAATTGCTGTACGCCTACACCTCGGCCAGCGCCAACAACGGTTCGGCGTTCGGTGGACTGAGCGCCAACACGCCGTTCCACAACCTGATGCTCGGTCTGGGCATGTTGATCGGCCGCTTCGGTTACATCCTGCCGGTGCTGGCACTGGCCGGCAGCCTGGCGATGAAGAAAACCGCGCCGATTGGCCAGAACAGCTTCCCGACCCATGGCCCGCTGTTCGTGACCCTGTTGACCGTGACCATTTTGCTGGTGGGCGGCCTGACCTTCCTGCCGACCCTGGCGCTGGGGCCAATCGCCGAACACCTGAGCTTGGGCTTCTAAGGAATCCATCATGAATATGCATGTTCCTGCAAAACCTGCGGTGCCGACCAAGTCGGCAGAAGCACCGAAAACCGCGATCTCAGCCCTGTGGCGCCCGGCGCTGGTGCAAGCGTTCGTCAAGCTCGACCCGCGTCAGTTGGTGCGCTCGCCGGTGATGCTGGTGGTCGAACTGACGGCGATCTTCACCACCGTGCTGTGCTTCATTCCGGACAACCTCGTGCCGACTTTCGTCGCCGCGCAGATTGCCCTCTGGCTATGGTTCACCGTGCTGTTCGCCAACTTCGCCGAAGCCTTGGCCGAAGGTCGCGGCAAGGCCCGCGCCGACAGTCTCAAGGCCGGTAGCGAAGGCCTCAGCGCACGGCGCAAAATGGCCAATGGCAGCTTCCAGGTGGTGCCTGCCGCCAACCTGCGCAAAGGTGATGTGGTGCGCGTCGAAGCGGGGGAGATGATTCCCGGTGACGGCGAGGTCATCGAAGGCATCGCGGCGGTCAACGAAGCGGCGATCACTGGCGAGTCGGCACCAGTGATTCGCGAGTCCGGCGGCGATCGCTCGGCGGTCACTGGCAACACGCGCCTGGTGTCCGACTGGTTGTTGGTGAAGATCACCGCCAACCCCGGTGAATCGACCCTCGACCGCATGATCGCGCTGGTCGAAGGCGCCAAACGCCAGAAGACCCCGAACGAAGTGGCGCTGGACATCCTGCTGATCGGTCTGACTCTGATCTTCCTGCTGGTGGTGGTGACCCTGCAGCCGTTCGCCCACTTCGCCAACGGCAACCTGCCGCTGGTGTTCCTGGTGGCGCTGCTGGTCACGCTGATTCCGACCACCATCGGTGGCCTGTTGTCCGCCATCGGTATTGCCGGGATGGATCGACTGGTACGGCTGAACGTGATTGCCAAATCCGGGCGTGCAGTGGAAGCGGCCGGTGACGTGCACGTGCTGCTGCTGGACAAGACCGGCACCATCACCTTCGGCAACCGTCGTTGCAGCGCGGTGTATGCCGCACCTGGTGTGAATGGTCGGGAACTGGCCGAAGGCGCCTTGTTCGCTTCGCTGGCGGACGACACCGCTGAAGGCAAATCCATCGTTGAATACCTGCGCGGTCTGCACCCACAGCCTGAGCCGACGCTGGACAGCCTGACCGCCGTGCCATTCAGTGCGGAAACCCGTTTGTCCGGTGTCGACTATCAGGGCCGCGTTTACCGCAAGGGTGCAGTGGATTCGCTGCTGGCCTTCCTCGGCCAACAACGTGCCGATCTGCCGCCTGCGCTGTCGCGGGAAATCGACAAGATCGCGCAGAGCGGCGGTACTCCGTTGCTGGTCTGCGCCGACGGCAAACTGCTCGGTGCGATCCACCTCAAGGACGTGGTCAAGCCGGGCATTCGCGAGCGGTTTGCCGAGCTGCGCAAACTGGGGATTCGCACCGTGATGGTCACCGGTGACAACCCGTTGACCGCAGCGGCCATCGCCGCTGAAGCGGGCGTCGATGACGTGCTCGCCGAAGCCACTCCGGAGAAGAAACTGGCGCGCATTCGCCTTGAGCAGAACGACGGTCGTCTGGTCGCCATGTGCGGCGACGGTGCCAACGACGCCCCGGCGCTGGCCCAGGCGGACGTCGGTATGGCGATGAACGACGGCACGCAAGCCGCACGCGAAGCGGCGAACATGGTCGACCTCGACAGCGACCCGACCAAGCTGCTGGACGTGGTGCAGATCGGCAAGGAATTGCTGGTGACCCGTGGCGCGTTGACGACCTTTTCCATCGCCAACGACGTCGCCAAATACTTCGCGATTCTGCCGGCACTGTTCGCCGCGATTTACCCGCAACTGGGCGTGCTGAACATCATGCACCTGACCAGTCCACAGAGCGCGATCCTCTCGGCCATTGTCTTCAATGCCTTGATCATCGTGGTGTTGATTCCACTGGCATTGCGCGGCGTGCGCGTGCAGGCGGCGAGTGCCGCGGCATTGCTGCGCCGCAACCTGCTGATCTACGGACTGGGCGGGATTCTGGTGCCGTTCGTGGGGATCAAGGCGATCGACATGCTGCTGACGGCGCTGCATCTGGTTTGAGACTGAAAGAACCCCTCACCCTAAACCTTCTTCCTGGGGTAGAGGGGACCGACCGAGGTGTTTGCGGGAGCTGGATCGACCTGAAATACCGAGCCGAGCTCAGGTCTTGAACAACACCAGGATCGGCTCCCTTTCCCCTCTCCCCCCTTGGGGGAGAGGGCTGGGGTGAGGGGGAAGAAATCTCCCTGACACTCCACCCAAGTTGCCCAACGAATTCGAGGATTTTGCAATGTCCACAATGATACGTCCGGCCCTGAGCCTGCTGGTGCTGATGACCCTGATCACCGGCGTGGCTTATCCACTGGTGGTGACCGGCGTTGCGCAGGTCGCTTTCCCTGAACAAGCCAACGGCAGTCTGGTCCACGATGCCGACGGCAAGGTGCGCGGCTCGGCGCTGATCGCTCAGGATTTCGTCGGTGATGCGTGGTTCCATCCGCGTCCTTCGGCGGGTGCTTTTGCCACCGTTTCCAGCAGTGCCAGCAACCTGGCGCCGAGCAATCCGGCGCTGGCCACACGGGTGATCGACGACGCCAACAAGTTGCAGGTGCCCGGCCAGGGGCCAGTGCCCTTGGCGTTGCTGACCACCTCCGGCAGCGGTCTCGATCCGCACTTGCCTCCGGCGGCAATTGCCTATCAACTGGCGCGTGTCGCGGCAGCTCGCAACCTGCCGGTGTCGACCTTGCAGCAACTGCTCGATGCGCACATCGAACAACCGCTGGTGGGGCCGCCGGTGGTGAATGTGCTGGAATTGAACATGGCGCTGGAAAAGCTGTAGTCGATGCTCGTTCCCACGCTCTGCGTGGGAATGCATCAATAGACGCTCTGCGTCTGCTTTTATGGGACGCAGAGCGTCCCGGGCTGCATTCCCACGCAGAGCGTGGGAACGATCAATCAGGAAGAGAGAACTCCCAGCATGAGCGACTCCGGCCGCGCCGACGCACTGTTAGCAGACCTGCCCCGAGACGGCCGTGGCCGGCTGAAAGTCTTCCTCGGCGCCGCCCCCGGTGTCGGCAAGACCTACGCCATGCTCCAGGCCGCGCACACGCAATTGCGCCAAGGCGTGAGAATCATCGCCGGCGTCGTTGAAACCCACGGCCGGGCGGAAACCGAAGCACTGCTCGGCGGTTTGCCGCAGCAACCGCTGGTGCGCTCGGAATACCGGGGTGTGATGCTCGAAGAAATGGACCTCGACGGCCTGCTCACGGCCAAACCGAAACTGGTGCTGGTGGACGAACTGGCGCACACCAACGCCCCCGGCAGCCGCCATGCCAAACGCTGGCAGGACATTCAGGAACTGCTCGCCGCCGGTATCGATGTCTACACCACGGTCAACGTCCAACACCTGGAAAGTCTCAACGATCAGGTGCGTGGTATCACCGGTGTGCAGGTGCGTGAAACCCTGCCGGACTGGGTGCTGCAGGAAGCCTACGAACTGCTGCTGATCGACCTGCCGCCGCGCGAATTGCTGGAGCGACTGCGCGAAGGCAAGGTCTACGTGCCGGAACAGGCGCGGGCAGCGATCGATGCGTTTTTCACCCAGACCAACCTCACGGCGCTGCGCGAACTGGCGATGCAAACGGCGGCCGCGCAGGTCGATAACGATCTCGCGCAAGGCTATCGTCAGCTCGGTCAGGCTGCTCCGGCGGTACGCGGGCGTTTGCTGGTGGGCATCGACGGTGATGCGCAGGCTGAACGCCTGGTGCGGCACGCCAGCCGCGTGGCCCAGCGTCGGCATTTGCCGTGGAGCCTGGTGCATGTCGACAACGGCACCGTGCGCGATGAACAGTCGCGCCTGCGCCTGCAAAATGCCCAGCAGTTGGCGGAACGCCTTGGCGGCGAAGTGGTGTTGCTGCGTGCCGGTGAAGTGGCGAAGACCTTGATTCAGCATGCCGCCGAACGCCGCGCCAGTCTGGTGCTGGTGGGCCAGTCGCGACCGAGTCTGCGTCGCCGCCTGTTTGGTGGCGGGCTCGCCGCGCGTTTGCTGCGGCAGGCTCACGGGCTGGAAATCAACGTCCTCGACAACGACCACGAACACCCGCAACCGCGCCTGCGGGCGACGCCGACGCTGGTCTGGTTCGACTATGTACTGGCACTGGTTGCCACGGTGTTGGCCAGTGCGCTGGCGTGGGCGGTGTCGAGTGTGTTGCCGCTGCCGAACATCTCGCTGGTGTTCCTCGCGGCGGTGTTGCTGGTGGCGGTGCGCAGCAGCCTGGGGCCGGCACTGGCCTGCGCGGCGTTGTCGTTTCTGACATACGACTTTCTGTTCATTCCGCCGAATTTTTCCTTCGCCATCCAGCGCGAGGAAGACGTCCTGACCTTGCTGTTCTTCCTGCTGATGGCCGCACTTACCGGTAACCTGGCCGCCCGCCAGCGGCGGCAGTTGCAGGCCCTGCGCGACACGCAGGAAGAGACCACCGAACTGCTCGACCTGTCGCGCAAACTCACCGCCGCCACCGACCGTCAGGCGGTGGTCAGCGCCGCCGCGCAACACCTCAATGGCTGGAGCGATCTGCAGTTGTGCCTGCTCAACCGTGACGGCCAGGGCGGCTGGAAAGTCGAGACCGGCGGGCCGCTGGAGTTTACCGAATCCGAACGTGCCGCCGCCGACTGGGCCTGGCAACACGATCAACCGGCGGGTATGGGCACCGGCACGCTGCCGCTCGGTCGCTGGTGGTGGTGGCCGCTGTCGGTGGAGGACGGGCCGCTGGCGCTGCTCGGGGTCTGCGCCAAAGAAGGCCAGACCTTGAGCGGCCAACGTCGACGCCTGCTCACCGCGTTGAGTCAGCCACTCGCTCAGGCGCTGGCCCGGGCGCAACTGGCGGACGATCTGGAAGCCGCACGCCTGCACGGCGAAACCGAGCAATTGCGCAGTGCGCTGCTGGCCTCGGTGTCTCACGATCTGCGTACGCCGCTGACCGCCATGCGCGGCAGCATCGATAGTTTGCTGGCGCTCGGCGAAGCGATCCCGCTGGAAGATCGCCGCGAGTTGCTCGAAGGCACTCGAGATGAGGCCGAACGCCTCGATCGCTACATCCAGAACCTGCTGGACATGACCCGTCTCGGCCACGGCGCGTTGAAGCTGGCGCGCGACTGGGTGGCGCCTGCCGACATTGTCGGCAGTTCGCTCAATCGTCTGCGTGCAGTACTGGCGCCGTTGCAGGTCAGCACCGATGTGCCCGCCGAGTTGCCGTTGCTGTTCGTTCATGCAGCGTTGATCGAGCAGGCGCTGGTCAATGTGCTGGAAAACGCTGCGCGGTTCTCGCCTGCCCATGGGCGTTTGCAACTGAGTGCCGGGGCGAATGCCGAAGAGATCTTCTTCACGGTCAGCGATGAAGGGCCGGGGATTCCTGAAGACGAGCGGGCGAAAATTTTCGACATGTTCTACACCGCCGCCCGCGGTGATCGCGGTGGCCAGGGTACCGGTCTGGGGCTGGCGATCTGTCAGGGCATGGTCGGCGCGCATGGCGGGCGGATCAGCGTCGCCGACGGCATCGGCGGACGCGGCACCAGCATCACCCTGCACCTGCCATTGCAGACGCAACCGGGGATGGACAATGAAGCCTGAGCCCGGCTGCGCTACTCTCTTGCCAATCTTTTGTGTTGATGTGAATTCATGAGCCAGACCGCGACCATTTTGGTCATCGATGACGAACCGCAGATCCGCAAATTCCTGCGCATCAGCCTTGCCTCACAAGGCTACAAAGTGCTGGAAGCCGGGACCGGCGCCGAGGGCCTGGCCCAGGCCGCGCTGAACAAACCCGACTTGCTGGTGCTCGACCTGGGCCTGCCGGACATGGACGGCCAGCAGGTGCTGCGCGAGTTTCGCGAATGGGCCACCGCGCCGGTACTGGTGCTCTCGGTGCGGGCCAGCGAAGGGCAGAAAGTCCAGGCACTGGATGGCGGCGCCAACGACTACGTGACCAAGCCGTTCGGTATTCAGGAGTTTCTCGCCCGGGTCCGCGCCTTGTTGCGTCAGGCGCCGGCCGGCGAGGCGCAACAGGCGGCCCTGACGTTCGGCCCGTTGACGGTTGATCTGGCCTATCGGCGGGTATTGCTCGACGGCGTCGAAGTGGCGCTGACCCGCAAGGAGTACGCGGTGCTGGCGCAACTGGCGCGGCACCCGGGGCGGGTGATCACCCAGCAGCAATTGCTCAAGGACATCTGGGGGCCGACGCATACCGAAGACAGTCACTACCTGCGGATTGTGGTCGGGCACTTGCGCCAGAAGCTGGCGGATGATCCGACGCGGCCACGGTTTATCGTGACAGAAGCGGGGGTTGGGTATCGGTTGTTGAGTGAGGGCAGCCTGTAGTTTCTGTGTTGTCTTTTCTGGCCTCATTGCGAGCAGGCTCACTCCTACATTGAGTCGGCGTCGTTCGCAGATCCCTTGTAGGAGTGAGCCTGCTCGCGATGAGGGCACTGCATTCAACAGCGATCTTTCAGGCCTTAACCCTGTTCACTCTCATACCGATCCAGCGTATCCCGCGCAATCTCGCGCCCCAGCGCGATCAGTTCCGGTGCCTTGTAGAACTCGAAAAACCGGCACACGCGCTTTGGCACGTTGATCAGGATGTCCGGCGGATACCCGGCGATCTTGTATTGCGCCAGCGAGGTCTGCATCACCTCGAAACTCTGGTTGATCAGGTCCAGCAGTGACGCCGGCCCGACGTTGTCGATGATGAACGAACCGGTGGCGGATTTCGGCGCACCTTCGCGCTCGGGGGCCGCTGCCGGTTGCTGACTTTCCGGCTCGCTGCCTTCCAGCCACGGATTGATGTCCGCCGCTTCCGCGCGTAAGGCTTCCTGCTCGAGCAACAACAACTGCTCGGCCTGTTTGCGGCGGAACGGCATCTTCGAACCGAGCGAACTGAGCAGGCTGTCGAAGCGCGAGCGAAAGGCTGGCGGGCGCTGAATCACCGGCAATTTGTAATGCCGCTGGTTGGTCGCGTTGAGGTTGACGGCGATGATCAGGTCGCAGTGGCTGGACACCACCGGCACGATCGGCAACGGGTTGAGAATGCCGCCATCCACCAGCATCCGGTTACCCTGCATCACCGGGGTGAACAGGCTGGGAATCGCTGCCGAGGCGCGCATCGCCTGATGCAGGCAGCCCTCCTGAAACCAGATTTCCTGCTGGTTGGTGAGGTCGGCGGCGACCGCGGTGTAGGGGATGCGCAGGTCTTCGATGTTGATCTCGCCGACGATCTTGCGGATCTGCCCGAAGACTTTTTCGCCGCGAATTGCCCCGAGGCGGAAGCTCACGTCCACCAGCCGCAGCACATCCAGATAGTCGAGCGATTCGATCCAGGTGCGGTACTCCTCGAGTTTGCCCGCCGCATAGATTCCGCCGACCACCGCGCCCATCGAACAACCGGCAATGCAGGCAATGTCGTAACCGCGTCTTTCGATCTCCTCGATGACCCCGATATGGGCATAGCCCCGGGCGCCACCGGAGCCCAGCACCAGTGCGACACGCTTTTTCATCAAACTTCCTCCCGACAAGGCTCCACAATGCACCCATCCGGGGGCGGGCGACAATCGGCAGGGTCGTTCAGGGCGCCTGCGGCGTCGTTTTTTCGATACTCCGTGACCGCTCGGCGCTATCCTTGGGGCACCGCAGATTCATCGGGCGCCAAGGCACTTTTTGCTCGCCGCACCGTCTTAACTGCACGACTGTTGACCTATTTTGAGGTGTAAGTGATGAAAGCCTGGATCTGTGTGCCGTTGATCGCGCTGGCGTTGGCCGGTTGCGCTGGCAAGACTGCTTATCGTGACAGCTGTGGCAGTCAGCTCGATGCGGCGTGGCATGAACTGGACCTGGCCAAGGCCGAAGGTTTTGCCGGTACGGTCAGCTACTCCAAGGCGCTGTCGTTGCTGACGGCCGCCAAGACCCAGCAGCAATTCGAAGGCTTCGAGGGCTGCAGCAACAAGGCCGAGAAAGCCCGTTTCTATATTCGCGAATCCCGCGCCGGTCGCTAAGCTGCTGACTTGACGCAAGGATGTGGCCGCCTTCTCACGGCAGACTCATCCTTCAAGCCATGTGAATCAGGAGCAAGGGATGTCTGCGTTGGTCGATCGGTTGGTGGCTCATGTCCTGAGCCTGGAAGTGCGGCTGCTGGCTTGTCAGGCGCGCTTGACCGCGCGCACCGACCCTGAAGCGCTGCATGATTTGCGCACCACGGTGCGGCGCTTGCGCAGCCTGCTACGGCCATTGCGCGGCTTGCCTGGCGTGGAGCAACTGGAAGGTGCCGCATCAGCGGTGGGCCAGTTGACCACGCCGTGGCGTGACCGCGAGGTATTGGCGGCGTATCTGCTCAAGCACGATCAAGCGCAGGCGGCGCAACGGCGCATGGCGCAAATGGCCGACGCCTATCCGACGCTGGCGGCGAGTGCTGAAGTCAATTCGTTGCTGATGATGCTCGACGCATTCCCGCGTTTCCTGCGCGCATCTGAGCGTCAGGGCCTGCTCAAGGGCTTGGCCAAGCGCATCGAAAACCGCCTGCACAAACAATGGAAAAAACTTGATGAGGCGCTGCATGATCCAGCCCACGACCGCCATCGCCTGCGCTTGCTGATCAAGCGCGTGCGCTATGGCATCGAAGCTTATCCGGAGCTGGATCGTCTGCCTGCAGCGGCGCTGGCGCGGTTGAAGTCGGCGCAGGGCGCGCTCGGTGACTGGCACGATTGCTGGCAATGGCTGGCGCGGGCCGAGCAGGAAAGTGATCTGCAACCGTGCGTTGCGACCTGGCAGGCAGGCCTGATCAAGGCCGAAGCCAAGGCGGATCGGGTGCTCGAAAAACTCAGTTCAAGCTGCTTCAAATAACCCCGATATCAGCACATATCTTCTGTAGGAGTGAGCCTGCTCGCGATAGCGGTCTGACAGCCAACGCGACTGTTGAATGTCAGACCGCTATCGCGAGCAGGCTCACTCCTGCAAGGGATCTGCGGTGTGGTTGATATCGGTGTAAGGCCTTTCTGTCAGTCCATTTGACCGGAATAGACGCTGCGGCGCTCTGCCATGCTGGTTAAGATCGCTGCATTCACTTTTGCTTCCCGAGGTTGTCATGCGCTTTTCCGATTTGCTCGATGCGGTCCGCCGCGATCCAGAACTGACTATTCCTGCCGAGTGGGGCCAGGGCCGGGCCAGTTTTGGTGGCCTGGTGGCGGCGCTGCAATATGAAGCCATGCGCGCGAAGGTGCCCGCAGATCGCCCGGTGCGCTCGCTGGCAATCACCTTTGTCGGCCCGGTGGAGCCGGAAGTCCCGGTGCGTTTCGAAGTCGATGTATTGCGTGAAGGCAAGGCGGTCAGCCAGGTGCTGGGCCGTGCGGTGCAGAACGGTCAGGTGGTGACGATTGTGCAAGGCAGCTTCGGTGCTTCGCGACCGTCGGAAGTGGCCGTTGCCGCCTATCCGGCAGCCGAAATGAAACACTGGGACGAATGCCAGGAATTGCCCTACATCAAAGGCGTGACCCCGGAATTCATGCGTCACTTGTCGATGCGTTGGAGTGTCGGCGGCATGCCGTTCACCGGCAACACATCGCGGCAGATGGGCGGTTGGGTGCGGTTGCGTGGAGACGTCAAGGAAGAACCGGTCAATGAGGCGCATCTGCTGGCGCTGGTGGATGCGTGGCCGCCGGCATTGTTGCCGTATCTGAAGAAACCGGCACCGGGTAGCACGTTGACCTGGACCATTGAATTCGTTCAGCCGCTACGCGACTTGAGCACGCTGGACTGGTGCAAATACCTGGCCGACATCGAATACGCCGCCGACGGTTACGGGCATGTCGCCGCGAAACTGTGGAGCGCGGAAGGGGAGTTGATCGCCATGAGCCGACAGACCGTCACGATCTTCGCCTGAATCAATGCCGACGGTGGCGCTCACGCCAGGCGCGCCACCAGCCGCCGCTGAGGAAAAACCGTGGAAAGGTCAGGAACTGCTCGACCAGCAAGCGTGACACGGCATCTTTGCGATCACTGAACGGCTCGGAGGCTTGCGCCTCCAGGCTGTGGCCGTGGCGCTGCAGACCCAGCGCCGCGACGATACCGATCACGCCAATGGCGACGCTGGCCAGGCTCAGGCTGAACACCCCGGACACGATCAACAGAAACGCGACGATGAACAACGGCACGGCAATCAGGTGCAACACCAGATTGGTCGGGTGCTGATGATTGTTCGGGTACGCGCGCCATTGCCACGCGGGAAGATTGGGGTGACGTTTGCCCATGTTTGCTACTCCTCGATCCATGTTGAACACATGATTGAAGAATAGGCCGGGGCGGGTGGTGCGGCGAATCAAGGTTGGCTATTGCGGTGATAGGTCCAATGGCTGGGTTCGATTGTGCTTCAACTGACGCCATCGCGAGCGGGCTCACTCCTACAGGAGATTTGTGGCGTTCTCATATCCCCCTGTAGGAGTGAGCCCGCTCGCGATGAGTCCCTTACAGCTTGAGCTGCCCAATCGCCTTGTTGAGTTCCCCGGCCAACGTCGCGAGTTCATTACTGGTCGTCGCCGAATCCACGGTCTGCTGAACGGTGTTCTCGGTCACATCACGAATGCTCACCACCGCTCGATTCATCTCCTCGGCCACCTGACTCTGCTGCTCGGCCGCCACCGCAATCTGGGTGTTGCTCTCGCGCATCTGCGCCACAGCACCGGTGATTTCCGCCAGTGCTTCGCCAGCCTCCTGCGCCTGTTGCACGCAGTCATCGGCCTTGTACGAACTCTCCTGCATGAAGTCCACCGCATCGCGGGTGCCGGCCTGCAGCGCCGAGACCATGGTGGTGATTTCATCGGTGGAGGTCTGCACGCGTTTTGCCAGATTGCGCACTTCGTCGGCAACCACCGCGAAGCCTCGGCCCATCTCGCCGGCCCGGGCGGCTTCGATGGCGGCATTCAGCGCCAGCAGGTTGGTTTGCTCGGCGATGCTGTGAATCACGCTGACCACGCCGTTGATCTTCTGGCTGTCCTCGGCCAGGCGCTGGATCATCTCGGCGGTCTGCTGCACACCGCTGGAAAGTCCGGCAATCGACTGTTGCACACGGCTGACCACTTGCTGGCCGCTGCCAGCGAGGCCATCGGCAGTCTGCGACAGATCGCGGGTGGCGCCGACGTGCTGGGCAATGTGATAAACCGTGGCGGTCATTTCGTTGATCGCGGTGGCGGCCTGATCGGTTTCGCTTTGCTGACCGAGCATGCCGTGGCGCACTTCATTCATGCTTGAGGCCAGGCGTGCGGCGCCGACGTCCAGTTGTCGCGCGGTGTTGGCGACCGTCGTGACCACGCGCTGATAACCGGCCTGCATCGCGTTGAAAGCATTGGCCATCTGCCCGACTTCATCCTTGCCGGCCAAGGGTACGCGGGCCGAGAGGTCACCGCTTTTCTCGACATGCAACATCACGTCTTTCAGTGTGTTGAGCTGGCTGAGCAGGAAGCGGATCAGCAGTTGTGAAGCGCCGAGCATTGCCAGCATCAGGATGAACACCGCCACCGCGTAGTTGGCAAAACGCTCGCTGAATACTTGCGCCAGGCTTGGACCATAGGCGATAACCGCGACCTGTTGGCCGTCGGCGCGGCTGAATACTTCGGCGCCCATCAACGGGTTGTTGCCGAACAGCGGCAGGTGATTGATCTCGTTCCAGCCGTTGCTGTCGCTGATCTCCAGTACGGGTTGATCGTTGAGGCGCGGCGCTTCCCCGCGTTTGAAGGTCAGCACCTGGTCAACCTTGGGCAAGGCCTGCCCGGTCGGCCAGGCCTTGAGCAATTGTGCCTGGGCCTGAGCGGAAGCTTGTGAGGCGTGGCTGCGGGCTTGCTGCTCGAGTTGCACGGCGTACAGCACCAGCAGCAGGGTGGTGACGAAGGCGACCGCGTTGACCGCCCAGAATTTGTATTTCAGCGAGATATTGCTAAGCCAGGCACCCATGGAGGTCTTCTCTGATAGCGGAAACAGTTTTGGCAAGGTGCCATCATTGTGCCGTTATGCAGATCTGAAGATCTTGATATGGGTCAACAGGCCCAGCTTTTGTCGGAGTGAGCCTGCTCGCGATAGCGTTATATCCGTCAACATTGATGTCGACTGATACGACCTCATCGCGAGCAGGCTCACTCCTACAAGGGATTTTTGGGTGTCAGGGGAGGGTGGGCAGGTTGTAGAACGCGCGGGCGCACGCCGTGGTGTGCGCTGCCAGTTCGTCCTCGCTCTCGCCCCGATGCAGCGCTACTTCGCGCAGTACTTCGGTCAGATACGCCGGCTCATTGCGGCCGTTTTTCGGCTTCGGTCGCAGAGTGCGCGGCAGCAGGTACGGCGCATCGCTTTCCAGCATCAGCCGTCCGCGCTTGATCTCCTTGACCAGCGGGTGCAGATGGGTGCCCCGGCGCTCGTCGCAGATCCAGCCGGTGATGCCGATGTGCAGGTCCAGATCCAGATAACTGAACAGGGCTTTTTGCTCGCCGGTAAAGCAGTGCACCACGGCAGCGGGCAGTTGATCGCGGAAGTCCCGGAGAATTTCCAGCAGGCGCTGACTGGCATCACGCTCGTGCAGGAACACCGGCAGTTGCAGCTCTGCGGCCAGCGCCAGGTGTTCTTCCAGAACCCTTTCCTGTTGCGGGCGCGGAGAGAAATCGCGGTTGAAGTCCAGCCCGCATTCACCCACGGCAACCACGTTTTTCTCATGCAGCAGGCTGCGCAAACGACGTGCGCTGTCAGCGTTCCAGTCACTGGCCGAATGCGGGTGAATGCCGGCGGTGGCGAACAGCCGTTGCCCGCTGTCATCCAGTTGCTGGCACAGTTCCAGCGCCTGCTCGCTACCCCCGACGCTGGTGCCGGTCAGCACCAGTTGGCAGACCCCGGCGGCGTAGGCGCGGTCGAGCACGGCCTGATGTTTTTCGGCGAAACTTGGGTTGGTCAGGTTGACGCCGATATCGATGAGTTGCATGGTTCTACCTCGGGCCGAAGGCCGGAAAGCATACCAGAGCTGTAGATTTATAAGAAAAGCCAAGAACTACAAAGAGTTATAGCTGTCTTTTGATGCCGTGACGCAGCCCGGGTTGGCATAAATGCCATCACTGTGCCAGTCTCTCGCACTTTGCCAGCGCTCAAGGCGCTCTGTTTTCGTCGGTGTTTTTGACCGTTCAGCGGTAAAAAACGCCCCGTATTCTTTCCGGAGAGTGGATGCATCGTCCCTCGGTTTTGCTCCTGTTGTGTGCGTCGCTGCTGCTGCCGATAACGGCGGTAGCGCGCCTGCCCGGGCCATTGCAAGCCGTGCCGGCCGCCAAGGTCCGCGACCTGTCGGAGATCCGCAGCAGCCGCGTGCTGCGAGTGCTGGTCAACCAGAGCCGCAACAGCTCCGGTGAAGTCCAGGGCCAGGCCATCGGTGTCGAATACCACCGCCTGCGCGCCTTCGAGCAATACCTCAATGGCCATGCCCGTGATGGTCAGGAAGTCACCCTCAAGATCATTCCCAAAGCCAAGGATCAACTGCTCGGTGCCTTGCAGCGTGGTGAAGGTGATCTGGTAGCGCCTGGAGAACTGCTTGATCTGCAATCGGGACATGCGGTCGCCAGCAGTGAGCCGATTGCCCGCAATGTGCCGCTGGTGCTGGTCGGTATCAAGGGCGAGCGCCGCTACACCAAGGTCGAACAGCTGTCCGGCAAAACCCTCGCTTTGCCGACCGGCAGTGCGGCGGGGGAGGCGGTCAGCCAGCTCAATCAGAAACTTGCGTTGCACAAACTGGCGCCGATCAAGATCGAGTGGGTCGATCCCACGCTGGCCGTCGAAGACGTGCTGGAGATGGTCCAGGGCGGGATATTTCACCTGACCATCGTCGAGCAACCCATCGCCGAGCGCTGGGGCAAGATCCTGCCCAAACTGCGTCTTGACCGGCAGTTGATGATCAGCGAGCCGGGTGAGGAATACTGGTTCGTGCGCCGCGATGCCTCGATGCTGCGGGCGAGCATCGATCGTTTCCTGGTTGGCTACAAGAAGCCGTCGAACGAAGATGCAGAGTTTCTGCGGATCTATCGGCGCCTCTATCAAGTGCACTATCCGTTGGCCAAGGCTGACCGTCAGCGTCTGGAAAAACTGCGCCCGACCCTGCAAAAGCATGCTGACGCGCAAAACATGGACTGGTTGAATCTGGCGGCGCTGGCGTTCAAGGAGTCGGCCTTGCAACCCAACGCCCGCAGCGGCAGCGGCCCGACCGGGCTGATGCAGATCACCCCGTCTGCGGCGCAACGGGTCGGGGTGAACAACATCCAGAATCTCGATGCGAATGTGCAGGCCGGGGCCAAGTACCTGGCGATGATTCGCCGCAAGTTTTTCAACAGTCCGAAACTCAATGAGCGCGAGCGCATGGCGTTCACCCTGGCGGCCTACAACATCGGCCCGGAGCGTGTGCAAGGCATGCGTGCCGAGGCGCGGCGACGTGGGCTGAACCCGAACCAGTGGTTCTTCCAGGTCGAGCGCATCGCCATGGAGCAGGTGGGCATGGGGGCCGTCAGCTATGTTAATAGCGTGAACAAGTATTACTTGGCGTTCGACCGGGAACGGGAGTCACTGGAGCCCCGGGGACAGAAAGTAGCCTCACGCAAGTGATCTAATAATTTGATTGTTATGGCGGAATAATTGCGCTTTTAACATGAAATTAACTGATTAATATAGCGGCCAATCCCAACACACTTCTCGCAAAACAAGGAATGCCCCATGAGCTCTCTGATCAACAAGGTTTTGTTCACCCGCGCCGGTTACGGCCTGACCATTCTGCGCATCGCGGTTGGCGTGATCTTCGCCGCTCACGGTTCGCAAAAGCTCTTCGGTCTGTTTGGCGGCTACGGCCTGGCGGGCACCGCGCAGTACATGGAAAGCCTGGGGCTGACACCGGGCTATGTCATGGCAATTCTGTCGGGTGGCACTGAGTTCTTCGCCGGTCTGGCGCTGATCATCGGTCTGCTGGTGCGTCCGGCGGCGCTGGGACTGACCTTCCTGTCGCTGGTGGCGATCTTCTCGGTGCACATCCATAACGGCCTGTTCCTGACCAACAACGGTTATGAGTTCGCGCTGGCATTGCTCGGTGGCAGCATCGCGGTGCTGATCGAAGGCGCCGGCAAGCTGTCGGTGGATCGTGCCATCTCCGGTTGAGTGCTCTGGATCAAGCAAAAGGCCCGCATTGTGCGGGCCTTTTTTGTTGTGGCTGATTCTTGACACTCATCGGTCACGTTCTCTAGGATGTTGCTCATGCGCCGATTTAAACAGCTACTTGCGGGGCGCCAGGTGACTCAGACAGTTGCCGTCAGAAGCCGGAACAGGGCTTCGAAATACCGCTAAAGCGCTGGTTCGGTGTTGCCTCTCACCTGCCATGCAGACTTTTGAGGCAGAGACACGACACGATGAATGCACTACGCCCTCCAGCACGTCCCGCGCCGATCACGGCACATATCACCCAGCGCAATCCAAAAATCCTGCTTGGCGGCAAACATCAGCCGACGCTGTTGCGTTATCTCGATGGCTGGCCACGCCGCAGCGGCGGTCCTGCCGCGTTCCTGATCCAGTTTGTCGAACACGGCGAGTCCCTGGCACGCTTTGCCAGCGACAGTTTCGATCTGGCAGTGATTCAGGCGCCGAGCGCCGAAGAGGCTCCGGAAATGATCAAGCAGCTGACCCGTGTTGCGCGTCAGGGGCTGATCACCCGTCGCTGAAACGCGTTACGGGTAATCGATCGCCACGATATAGACAAACTGCTCACCGGTTGGCGTCTGCACCCGAACCTCGGCGTCCAGCGCCTTGCCGATCAAGGCGCGGGCCAGCGGCGAGTCGATGCTGATCAAACCCAGCTTCAGATCCAGTTCATCCGGGCCGACGATGCGGTAGCGTGATTGCTTGCCGTCCTCGTCCTCGATGGTCACCCAGGCGCCGAAGTAGACCTTGTTCGGATCGCTGGGTTTTTCGCTGACGACCTTCAAGGCTTCGAGACGCTTGGTGAGAAAACGCACGCGGCTGTCTATTTCGCGCAGCATCTTCTTGCCGTAGGTGTACTCGGCGTTTTCCGAGCGATCGCCCTGAGCCGCGGCTTCGCTGACCGATTGCGTCACCTGCGGGCGACGCACATGCCACAGCTCATGGAATTCAGCGCGCATCCGCGCTTCACCTTCTGGGGTGATCAGCGCGGTGCCGGCGGTGCGGGGAGGGCGATAACGGCTCATGGCAACTTCTTGTGGTGACGAAGGCAGGAGTCTATCAACCCTCGCGCAAGACTGTCAGCGGACTCGCATTCAACGCCCGGCGTGTACCGAACACGCCCGCGCCGCCAATCAGCGCCGCGCCAATCAATGGCAGCACCAACAACCATGGATGCGGGTGCCACGGCAGATCGAACGCATAGCGATACAACACCAGACTCACCACTTCCGAACCAATGGCCGCGAGCAAACCGCTGACCGCGCCGAGCAAGCCGAACTCGATGCGCCGGGCCTTGACCAGCAACTGCCGTTCCGCACCCAACGCGCGCAACAGCGCGCCTTGGCGAATGCGTTCGTCCAGCGTTGCCTGCAAGCCGGAGAACAGCACTGCCATCCCCGCCGCCAACACGAACAACAACACATACTCCACCGCCAGGGTGACTTGGGCGAGGATGCTGCGCAGTTGTTCCAGCAGCGCTTCGACCTGAAGAATGGTCACGGCCGGAAATGCCCGCGACAACTCGACGATCTGCTGATCATGACCGGGCGCCAGGTAGAAACTGGTCAGGTAGGTCGCTGGCAGATCCTTCAGCGTGCCGGGCTGGAAGATCATGAAAAAGTTCGGCTGGAAATTGTCCCAGTTGATCTCGCGCAGGCTGGTGACCTTCGCTTCACGATTGACCCCGCCAACGCTGAACACCAGGTGATCGCCCAATTTGAGCTTGAGGCTCTCGGCGACTTTGCCTTCCACTGACACGCCCGGTACGTCATCCGAGGGTTGCTCGGTCCACCACGAACCGGCCGTGAGCTTGTTGCCCGCCGGCAGGTCGGCGGCCCAGGTCAGGCTCAAGTCACGCTGAACCGCGCGGTCGCCGGCCGAATCCTTGCTGACGATCTGCTGCACCGGTTCGCCATTGATGCTGATCAGCCGCCCCGGCACCACCGGATACAGCGGCGCCGCTTGTGCGGATACGTTGACCAAATGATCGGTGAAGGCCTGCTTGTCCGCCGGCAGGATGTTCAGGGCGAAATAGTTCGGGGCGTTTTTCGGCAGTTGGTTTTGCCAGGTGTCGAGCAGTTCGCCGCGCAGCAGGGCAATCAACGCCATCGACAGCAGGATCAGACCGAACGCCAGCGATTGCCCGGCGGCGGCCAGCGGGTGACGCAACAACTGGCCCAGACCCAGGCGCCACGGCAGCGATGCCCGGGCCAGCAGACGACGCAGGCTGTTCAGCAGCAACAGCAGCAGTCCGCCAAGAATCAGCGCTGCGACGACGCCGCCACCGAGCAGGGCGAAGGTCAGCAGCAGGTCGAGGCTCAGGCGCCACATGATCAGGCCGAGTGCGCCCAGCGCCGCGCCGTAGACCATCCAGGTGCTGGAGGGAATCGGCAGCATGTCACGACGCAGCACCCGCAGCGGTGGCACCCGGCCCAGCGCAGCAAGCGGCGGCAAGGCGAACCCGGCGAGCGCCACCAATCCGGTACCGATTCCGGCCATCGCCGGAAACAGCCCGCCCGGCGGTACATCTGCCGGCAGCAGATCATGCAGCAGGGCAAACAATCCCAATTGAGCCAGCCAGCCGAGCAGCGCACCACTGAGGGCGGCGCCCAAGCCCAGTACCGTCAGTTGAATACTGAACAACAGCATGGTTTCCCGACGCGACAAGCCGAGGCAGCGCAGCAGTGCACTGGCATCGAAGCGGCGACTGGCAAAGCGGTTGGCCGACAGTGCCACTGCCACACCGGCCAACAACACCGCGACCAGACTGGCCATGTTCAGGTAGCGCTCGGCCTTGCCCAGCGCACCACCGATCTGCCGATTGCCATCGCGGGCATCCTGAATGCGCTGATTGGCGGCCAGGCCGGGTTTGATCAGTTGTCGATAGGTTTCCAGTGCTTGCGGTTCGCCGCGCCACAGTTCGCGGTAGCTGACCCGGCTGCCGGGCTGCACCACGCCAGTGGCGGCGAGGTCATCGAGGTTGATCATCACCCGGGGCGTGAGGCTGTAGAAGTTGCCGGCGCGATCTGGCTCATAAGTCAGCACGCGGGTCAGCTTCAGGGTCTTCATGCCGACGTCGATACTGTCGCCGATCTTCAGGTCCAGTGCGGTCAGCAGGCGCGCTTCGACCCAGGCTTCGCCGGGTTGCGGTTCGCCGCCAGAGGTTTCAGTGGCAAACGGGGCGGAGGCACTTTTCAGTTCGCCGCGCAGCGGATACGCGCGGTCAACCGCTTTGATGCTCGATAACTGAATGCCGTTGTCGGTGGCAATGACGCTGGAAAACTCGACGATCTGCGCATGAGCCAGACGCAGCTCGGTGCCGCTCTTGATCTGTTCCGCCCGCGCCGGCGAGCTGCCTTCAAGCACCAGGTCGGCGCCGAGGAATTCGGTGGCGCGCAGCATCATGGCGCCGTTGAGGCGGGCGCCGAAATAGCCGATGGCGGTACTCGCCGCCACTGCGACGACCAGAGCGAAGAACAGCACACGCAACTCACCGGCGCGGGCATCGCGCAGCAATTGGCGGAGGGCGAGGCTGAACAGGCGCAACAGCGGCAGACGTGCCATCAAGGCTCCAGAGGGGCGACCAGCAGCCCGGCTTCAAGTCGGATCAGGCGCCGGCAGCGATGGGCCAGGCGTTCGTCGTGGGTCACCAGCACCAGCGTTGTGCCGCGCTCCATGTTCAGCTCGAACAGCAAATCGCTGATGCGCTCGCCGGTGTGGCTGTCGAGGTTGCCTGTGGGTTCGTCGGCGAACAGCACGTCCGGCTCGGCAGCGAAGGCCCGGGCAATTGCCACGCGCTGTTGCTCGCCGCCGGAGAGCTGGCGTGGCGAGTGCGTCAGGCGCTGGCCAAGACCGACCCGTTGCAACAGTTCGGTGGCGCGTTCGCGGGCGTCTTTGCGGCCGTCGAGTTCCAGCGGCAGCATGACGTTTTCCAGCGCGTTGAGGCTGTCGAGCAACTGGAACGACTGAAAGACGAAACCCACATGTTCGGCGCGGATGCGCGCACGCTGGTCCTCGTCGAGATTGCTCAGGCCTTGCCCGGCGAGGATGACTTCGCCGCTGCTCGGCAAGTCGAGGCCGGCGAGCAGGCCGAGCAGGGTGGATTTGCCGGAACCCGATGCGCCGACGATGGCCAGGCTGTCGCCCTTGTTCAGTTCCAGGCTGAGTTCGTGCAGGATGGTCAGTTCACCTTCCGCGCTGGGAACCACTTTGCTAAGGTTCTTCGCGGTGAGAATGCTTGCGCCCATGGAGAATCCGATGCGTGTGTGGTTTTTGAGTGCTGGCCTGGCCTTGATGTGCATGGCCCAGAACGCAGCGGCGGGTACTGTCCTGATCGTTGGCGATAGTATCAGCGCCGGTTTCGGACTGGATACCCGGTTGGGGTGGGTATCGCTGCTCGAGCAACGGCTCAAGCAGGAGGGTTTTGACGATAAAGTAGTCAATGCCTCGATCAGCGGCGACACCAGTGCCGGAGGCCAGGCGCGCCTGCCGGCGCTGCTTGCAGAGCATAAGCCGGAACTGGTGATCCTCGAATTGGGCGGCAATGATGGCTTGCGCGGAATGCCGCCAACGCAATTGCAACAAAACCTTGCGGCGATGATCGACAGCTCCCGCCAGAACGGCGCCAAGGTGCTGTTGCTCGGCATGCAACTGCCACCCAACTACGGCAAGCGTTACACCGATGCTTTTGCCGAGGTCTACGGCAAACTCGCCGATGAGAAAAAGATCCCGCTGGTACCGTTTTTCCTCGACGGCGTGGGCGGCCATCCCGATCTGATGCAGGCTGATGGTCTGCACCCGGCTGTCGGGGCTCAGGGCAAGTTGCTGGAAAATGTCTGGCCGACACTAAAACCGCTGTTATGAGGCTTTTCTAGCGACAGGCTTTCGGCTAATGTGGCGCCCCCTTATTTGGAGCCCCCGATGCCGCGTTCTGCCTGGTCCCTGTTTGCCTACCAACTGATCGAGCCTGACGAGCAGCTGGATCTGTTCGCCTGCCAGGAAGTGCGGGTGCATCTGGTGACCCGTCAGCTCGAACTCGGTGGCTCGGCAGACCGGACGTTGTGTGGCAGCCTGCTGCCGGCGCAACCGCGCTGGTCGAGTGTCGATCGCCGGGTGTTTCAGGATCAGCGCCTGTGTTCGTTGTGCCGGGCAATCCTTGAATCGCAGAAGCGTGGCACCTCGCCGATCTGGCCTGAGCTGCGTTTCGAGCTCTGACCTTGTGGGAGCAGGCTTGCTCGCGAATGCGGTGTTTCATTCAACGAATGCTTTGCCTGACACACCGCATTCGCGAGCAAGCCCGCTCCCACCCAAAGCACCTTGTCGCCTGCAGCAGGGTGGTCTCCCCGAATTCCCGAGGTGCGGTGTACAATCGCGCTCCTATACCCTTGTTGATCATGCGAAGGATTTTCCGGATGTTGCCGCGCTTTCCTGCCGTCACCCGCTGCCTGTCACTTGCCGCCCTGTGTGTGGCCGGTCCCGTTGCTGCATTGGAGTTTCCCCTGCCACCACCCGGTGAGGACATCATCGGCCAGGTGCAGGTGATCAAGGCCAAGTACGAAGATACCTTCGCTGACCTGGGCACCACCTACGATCTGGGCTATTCGGAAATGGTCGCGGCCAACCCGGGCGTCGATGCCTGGCTGCCGGGCGCCGGCACGGAAATCGTGCTGCCGACGCGGTTCATCCTGCCGCCGGGTCCGCGTGAAGGCATCGTGATCAACCTCGCCGAATACCGCCTCTACTACTACCCGAAAGGTCGGAACGTGGTGTACACCTTCCCGCTGGGTATCGGCCGTGAAGGCTGGGGGTCGCCGATTGCGCACACCTCGATCACTGCCAAGACACCGAACCCGACCTGGACCCCTCCAGCCTCGATCAAGGCCGAGCACGCCGCGGATGGTGATCCGCTGCCGAACGTGGTGCCGGCCGGTCCTGACAACCCGCTGGGCCCGTTCAAATTCACCTTGGGTACTCCGGGCTACCTGATCCACGGTTCGAACAAGAAGTTCGGCATCGGCATGCGCACCAGCCACGGTTGCTTCCGCATGTTCAACAACAACGTGCTGGAAATGGCCAGCATGGTGCCGGTCGGTACCTCGGTGCGCATCCTCAACGACGCGTACAAATTCGGCAGCAGTGGCGGCAAGGTCTATCTGGAAGCGCACACGCCGATCGACGACAAGGGCAACCCGTCGGTGGTCGACAAGCACACGGCGGTGATCAACGCGATGCTCAAGCGTGAAGACATCACCAATAACCTGCGCGTGAACTGGGATGTGGTGCGCGATGTAGTGGCGGCAGAGGATGGCTTGCCAACCGAAATCGGCACGCCGAATACCTCGGCACCGATTGTCTCGACTGCGCCGATCGATCTGCAACAGTAAGGTCGGATTCGGACCCGCCGACGCGTGCAGCGTCGGCGGGTTTTTTATTGCCTGGACAAAAGCTGCAGGCACAAAAAAGCCGACCCAGAAACTGGGTCGGCTTGATAACAATCCCGAGGGATTATTACTTGCGGCTAGCTTTGTCCAGCATACGCAGAGCACGCTCGTTAGCTTCGTCAGCAGTCTGTTGTGCTTTTTGAGCAGCAGCCAGAGCTTCATCAGCTTTACGGTATGCTTCGTCTGCACGAGCTTGAGCGCGAGCAGCTGCGTCTTCAGTAGCGGTCAGACGTGCTTCGGTTTCTTTCGATGCGCTGCTGCAACCGGTAGCCAGAACTGCGGCCAGAGCCAGAGCAGAGAATTTCAGAACGTTGTTCATCGTGTTCCCCTTCAAGGACTTTCAATTAAGTGGCTTTCTCCTCCGATTGAGGAAATAGCCGGCGTACATACTACCCATTACTTGTAGTAAGTAAACTGACGTAGCGCAAGAAGCAAAAAAAATTGTAGGCGTTGATTCTTTTTCGAGCAACTTTTAACTGGCCTGTTTAAAAAATATCCAGCTACAAGCCCCGGCTTGAGCCAGCTAATGAGAAAAAGTTCCCGTTGCCCTGTGTAGTTTTTCCGGTCTTGCACCAAGTCTGTCTAGATGAATTCGTCTACACTTTTGTTCCGATTTTGCATGACGCCTCACATATCTTTGTCCCTCTTGAGGTGACTTTAAACAAGACGCTGCGTCTTAAGTCTCGACATTCGGCAATGTTCAGGTGAGCGTTTCGGGAAGATCTTCCCCACGCCTGCCACTACGCCCATCGATGTCACCCGGTCAACGAGCATGATGACGAGCGCACCTTGAGCATTTTCGCCAATGGTGCCTACTATTTATCACGTGCTCGATTGCGCGAGATCGGTGTGGCTCTTCTCGGTGTCCATCAGGCACGGGGTGGCGTAGATGTTCCTTCGCCGGAAAAACATCGGTAAGGTAGGGGTCAGAATTCAAGACCCGCGAGGAGTAGTGATGAGCGAGGCGTTGTCCATCCACCATGACCAGGCTGGTCATCAGTTCGAGACCAATGTGGACGGTCATCGTGCCTACCTGACCTATATGGATCTGGGGAAACAGACCCTGGATATCTATCGCACCTTCGTGCCCAACGCCCTGCGTGGCCGGGGCATCGCGGCGGCGCTGACTGAAAGCGCGCTGCAATACGCCGAAGAAATGGGCTACACGGTGATTCCGTCGTGCTCCTACGTCGAGCGCTACATGGAGCGCCATCAGAAGCGCGCCGCGAAAATCTGATAAAACCCTACACACAAAAACGCCGGGCTGAGCCCGGCGTTTTTTTATGCCTGCGAAACGCTGATCAGCTGCGTTGACGCTTCGGCAGAACATCCTTGAGCTTGGCGTGCATGCTGCGCAGGGTGTTCTCGGTGGCGGCCCAGTCGATGCAGGCGTCGGTGATCGACACGCCGTATTGCAGGTCGGCGAGGTCTTTCGGAATCGCCTGGCAGCCCCAGTTCAGGTGACTCTCGACCATCAGGCCGATGATCGACTGGTTGCCTTCGAGGATCTGGTTGGCGACGTTTTCCATCACCAGCGGTTGCAGGGCCGGATCCTTGTTGGAGTTGGCGTGGCTGCAATCGACCATGATGTTCGGCTTGATCTTCGCCTTGTTCAGCGCCTGTTCGCACAGGGCGACGCTGACCGAATCGTAGTTCGGCTTGCCGTTGCCGCCACGCAGCACCACGTGACCGTAGGCATTGCCCTTGGTGGTGACGATCGACACGCCACCTTCCTGGTTGATACCCAGGAAGCGGTGCGGGCTGGAAACCGACTGCAGGGCGTTGATCGCCACGGTCAGGCCGCCGTCGGTGCCGTTCTTGAAGCCGACAGCCGAGGACAGACCGGAAGCCATTTCACGGTGGGTCTGGGATTCGGTGGTACGCGCGCCGATGGCCGACCAACTGATCAGGTCCTGCAGATACTGCGGGGAGATCGGGTCGAGGGCTTCGGTGGCGGTCGGCAGGCCTTTCTCGGCCAGGTCCAGCAGCAACTGGCGACCGATGTGCAGACCGTCCTGGATCTTGAACGAGTCGTCCAGGTACGGATCGTTGATCAGGCCTTTCCAGCCGACGGTGGTCCGTGGCTTCTCGAAATACACGCGCATGACCAGATACAGGGTATCGGAGACTTCCGCCGCCAATTCCTTGAGGCGGTCAGCGTATTCGTGGGCAGCCTTGATGTCGTGGATCGAGCACGGACCGATCACTACGAACAGACGGTGGTCGGTGCCATCAAGAATGTTGCGAATGACTTCGCGGCCCTTGGTGACGGTGCGCAGGGCAGTGTCGCTCAGAGGGATATCACGCTTGAGCTGATCAGGAGTGATCAGGGTCTCGTTAGAGGCGACGTTTAGGTCGTTGATCGGTAAATCAGCCATCGTTTACTCGTCAGGTCACGGGTGCCGGCCGCCAGCGATCCCCGCGCGGCGGAGCACAGCAGATTTAAGCGCGTCGGGGAGCCGAACCTTAGCGCGTCAGACGCGGCTCGACAATGGGCAAACGCCGCTTTAATCCAGCACTGGCTGGGCAAAAGCCTTGCGAACGCTGTCGTGAGAGAACTCGTCGGCGTGTTGTTCGACCCATTGCAGGGCCAGCGCCTGAATATCCTGCAGGTCGTCGTGGGCCTCGTTCATGCGGCAATAGCGTTCGATCTGGCACACCTGTTCGCCCATCCGGGCGCTGAACAGCGTCTGCTCATCGGTGAACGCGATCCCCAGCAGATAGCCCTTTTTGCGCCGCAGGCACCACGCCACATAGCCCGGGTAACAAATGTCGGTGTTGAGCGTCGGCATGCGCACTTGCAGGGCGGTGCCGTGGCGCCAGGCACGGTGATAATTGCAAGCGATCCCGCCGAGGCTGATAGTGTGCAGCTGTTGCCTGGAAATGCACTCGGGCTTGAGTAACGTTAATTCGACAGGCACTTCGTCCGGATGAGGAATGAAACGTCCCATGAGCACAGACTCCCTGTGTCGGCCATTTGACATTGTTTCCCCCAGTATAGTGGTCGAATCGCAGCTGACCGATTTCGACGCCGACCAGCGGCTGCTGGCGATGAGCGGCGTTTCGCTGGTGATTTTCACCAATGTCGGCTGCTCCAGTTGCCGGTTTGCCCGTGAGGTGCTGCCCGGGTTCGAGCTGGCGGTCGATCGCCTGTGCTGGATCGATGCCGGCGACAACGGCGGGTTGGTGGAGCGCTATCAGGTCTTTCATTTGCCGGCGCTGTTCGTGGTGCGCGACGGCGAGTTCTTTGGTGCATTGCACACGCGCCTGACAGCCGCTGCGCTGAATACGGCAGTGGCGCAGGCGCTGGGTCGAATTGCAGAGGAGTTGCCATAGATGGTGAGAGCAGACAACAAACCGGTGATCGGGATTATCGGCACCGGTGCAATTGGCGGGTTCTACGGATTGATGCTGGCGCGGGCCGGTTTCGATGTGCACTTTTTACTGCGCAGCGAATTCGTTGCGGTGGCCGAGCGCGGTTTACAGGTGGACAGTGCGGTCCACGGCACCCTGACGCTGAACCCGGTGCAAGCCTACGCAAAGGCTGACGACATGCCGGCCTGCGACTGGTTGCTGGTGGGCGCCAAGACCACCAGCAGCGCCGGGCTGGCACCGGCGATCATTGCTGCGGCCAAACCCGGCGCGAAAGTGCTGGTGCTGCAAAACGGTCTGGACGTCGAAGACAGCTTGCGGGAGTTGCTGCCCGACTTCCTGCATCTGCTCGGCGGTCTGTGCCTGATCTGTGTGCACCGCGAAGGCCCGGGGCACATTACTCATCAGGCGTTGGGGGCGGTGAACGTCGGCTACCACAGCGGCCCGGCGGCGGATGACGCGGTGCGCATGGCGATCGTCGATGAGGGCGCCGGGCTGTTCCGTGCCGCCGGCATCGATTCACAGGCAATGCCCAATCTGCATCAGGCGCGCTGGCAGAAACTGGTCTGGAATATTCCCTACAACGGCCTCTCGGTGTTGCTCGGTGCCAGCACCACGCCGCTGATGGCCGACGCCGACAGTCGCGCACTGATCCAGGCCTTGATGGCCGAAGTGGTGCAGGGCGCCAGGGCCTGTGGCTACGACATGCCGCCGGGTTACGCCGAGTACCTGTTCATGATGACCGAGAAAATGCCCGACTATTGGCCGAGCATGTACCACGATTTCCTGCACAAGCGGCCGCTGGAGCTGGAGGCGATTTATGCCCGGCCATTGGCGGCGGCCAAAGCGGCAGGGTGTGAACTGCCGCGTATCGAAGCGCTGTATCGAACGTTGAGTTTCATCGACCGACGCAACACCTGAGTCGGTTTTTTGGGGGAGTGGGGAAAGGCATGGCCAAGAACATCGATGACAAGCTGGTGCTGGCGATTTCGTCTCGCGCCTTGTTCGACCTGAGCGAGAGTCACAAGATCTATCTGTCGAGCGGCGTCGAAGCCTACCGGCAATATCAGATCGAACACGAAGACGAGATTCTGGCTCCCGGCGATGCCTTTCCCCTGGTGGAAAAACTCCTGAGCCTCAACAGTCGCCTCGACCGCGCCCGGGTCGAGGTGATTCTGGTCTCGCGTAACAGTGCCGACACCGGCCTGCGCGCTTTCAACTCGATTCATCACTATGGGCTGGACATCTCCCGGGCGGCATTCGTCGGCGGGCGCAGTCCGTATCCGTACCTCAAGGCCTTTGGCTGTGATCTGTTTCTGTCCACGCACGCCGAAGATGTGCGCGCCGCACTGGACGCCGGATTCGCTGCGGCGACGATCTTGTCCGGTGGTGCCAGTCGTGCCGCCAGCGATGAGCTGCGTATCGCCTTCGACGGCGACGCGGTGTTGTTCTCCGATGAGTCCGAGCGCATTTATCAGTCTGGCGGGCTGGAGGCGTTTCAGGCCAAGGAGCGTGAGGCGGCGCGCGAGCCATTGCACGGCGGGCCGTTCAAAGGCTTTCTGGCGGCGCTCAATGCGCTGCAGCGCGAGTTCCCCGAGGACGATTGCCCGATCCGCACGGCGCTGGTGACCGCACGTTCGGCGCCAGCCCATGAGCGGGTGATCCGCACCTTGCGCGAGTGGGACATTCGTCTCGACGAGTCGTTGTTCCTCGGCGGGCTGACCAAATCGGCGTTCCTTGAAGCCTTCGCTGCCGATGTGTTTTTCGACGATCAGGCCGGTCACTGCGAGCTCGCCCGCGAAGTGGTCGCCACCGGCCACGTGCCGCACGGCATCAGCAACGAACCGTCGATCTAAAGCCCCAGTGCTTCAAGACGTTGGGTCGCACGTCGTACTCGCCAAGGCACTGCTAAGCTGAATCAAATCTCCGCCATGTTGGCACGCGAGGAGGTCATATGATTCGTTCGATGCTGTATGCCACTGACCTCGGTCTGTACGCACCGTTAGTGATGCAGCATGCCCTGGCGTTGGCGCGAACATTCAATGCCGACTTGTATGTGGTGCATGCGGTGGAGCCCATGGGACTGTTTGCCGAGTCGGTGTTGCAAAGCTATCTCGACGAACAGGCATTGAACGAATTCCACAGTCAGGGTCTGAAAACTGTCATCGCCAGTATCGAGCAGCGGGTCCTGGACAGTTTTCGCGAAGAGCTGGGGGAGGAGGGCGAGCAGGATCTGCAGCGGATTCGCGCGGTTCGGGTACTGCAGGGCGATCCGGCGCAGGTGATTCTCGACCAGGTGCAGAAACTCTCGGTGGATTTGCTGATCGTCGGCACGCATAGCCACGGTGTGGGGGCGGAAACCCCTTTGGGGCGCACGGCCACGCGAGTCCTGCAATTAGCCAAGGTACCGGTCTATCTGGTGCCGTTGGTGGAGCGTCGGCGCCTGGGGGATCGCTGAAGCGGGAATAATGGCGTTTTGATAAAAAAGTTCTAGATTTATTAATCAAACCATTAATATAGTTATATACCGTCGCTGATGCCCGTGGCGTCTACCTGCTTTGAGGGATACATATGAAGCTTCAACAATTGCGCTACATCTGGGAAGTGGCGCACCACGACCTCAACGTTTCCGCTACAGCCCAAAGCCTTTACACCTCGCAACCGGGCATCAGTAAACAGATCCGCCTGCTGGAAGATGAACTTGGCGTTGAAGTGTTCGCCCGCAGCGGCAAGCACCTGACCCGCGTCACTCCGGCCGGCGAGCGCATCATCACCACTGCTGGCGAGATCCTGCGCAAAGTCGAAAGCATCAAACAGATTGCCCAGGAGTTCTCCAACGAGAAGAAAGGCACCCTGTCGATCGCCACCACCCACACCCAGGCGCGTTATGCACTGCCGCCGGTGATCAGCAACTTCATCAAGCAATATCCGGACGTGGCGCTGCACATGCACCAGGGTTCGCCGATGCAGATCGCCGAAATGGCCGCTGACGGCACCGTCGATTTCGCCATCGCCACCGAAGCGCTGGAGCTGTTCGGTGATCTGGTGATGATGCCGTGCTACCGCTGGAACCGCTGCGTGGTGGTGCCGCAGGGCCACCCGCTGACCAAGCTGCCGAAGCTGACCCTGGAAGCGCTGGCCGAATACCCGATCGTGACTTACGTGTTCGGTTTCACCGGCCGTTCGAAACTCGACGAAGCCTTCAGCCATCGTGGCCTGACGCCGAAAGTGGTGTTCACCGCTGCCGACGCCGACGTGATCAAAACCTACGTGCGCCTCGGTCTGGGCGTGGGCATCGTCGCCAAGATGGCGGTCGACACCAAACTCGACAACGACCTGGTGGTGCTGGATGCCAGCGAGCTGTTCGAGTCGAGCATCACCAAGATCGGTTTCCGTCGCGGCACCTTCCTGCGTGGCTTCATGTGCGACTTCATCGAGAAGTTCGCACCGCACCTGACCCGCGAAGTGATGGCCAAAGCCATCCAGTGCCACAACAAGCAAGAGCTGGAAGAGCTGTTCGACGGCGTCGAACTGCCGGTCCACTAAGACCCTGCCTCAGAGCACCTCGGTGACAGCGAACTGTTGCCGGGTGCCCGCCACCAGAATCTCCACCTCATCACCTTCGAGCTTGCCCAGCAGGCTTTTGCCCAGCGGCGAGCGCGGGGTGATGACGGTGATCGGCTGACCCACCACATCGACTTTCAGGCCTGCTGCATCCGGCGCCAGGAACAGCCATTGCTCGCGACCCTTTTCGTCTTCCAGACCGAGCAGGGCGCCGATCTCGATACCGCGATTTTCATCGTAGGCGCGCAGCGTCAGGTTCTGGCACAGCGCCAGTGACTGACGGATTTCCTCGACCCGTTTCGCCTGACCCGCCGCCAGATAAGACGCCTCAAGCCCGAGCGTGTCGTACTTGTTCTCGGCGATGTTCTCTTCGTGGGTCGCGGTTTCGTAAGCGGTCTGCGCGGCGCGCTCGGCGATGTCGAGATCGACACGCAGTTTGTCGAGGATCAATTGGTGGACGGTGTGCTTGTTCATGATCAATCGCAGAATTGCAAAACGTTGGCGCGGCTCTTCTCGCTTGGCGCGGTCTGATCCTGTTGCAGCCAGAACTGGCACTTGGGGTTCGACTGATTGCGCGTGCTGCTGCGCGCCTGATCCAACCGTGCCTGCTGCTCGTTCTTGCGCAGGTTCTCTTCGTACTGCTCGAACAGCGGGCTCTGTGGTGGAATGTCCGGTTGTACCTGGACCGCCGCCGGCGGCTTGGCCAGTTGCTGCACAGCCTGGGCGACAGGCGCCAGTTGTGCGGTGAACACAAGGCGCGAGAGCAGCCAGCAGGTCAGCGCGATGGCCAGAAAGCCCAGCCACATGCCCAGGGCAATGCTACCGGTCAGGCGCAGCGCGCTAAGCTGAACAGGCAACGGACGACGCGGGTTGGGGCGATAGGGCATGGCTGCCTCCTGGCGGATGATTGCGGGCAAGTGGCGATTGTCGCACGAAGATTAATCGCCGTCGGCTCTTCTGCACGACGTCATTTATGCGGACAATCAGCGCTTTTGCCAACGGGAGTCTTGCATGCCGGTATTGAAAACCCGCTGGGATATTTTTTGTACCGTGGTCGACAACTATGGCGACATCGGCGTGACCTGGCGTCTGGCCCGGCAACTGGTGGCCGAGCATTCACTGACGGTGCGCCTGTGGGTCGATGACCTGCGCGCCTTCGAGCGCATCTGCCCTGAGATCGATATCAACCTTGCGCAGCAATCGCAGCAGGGTGTCGAGGTGCGGCACTGGCCGAGCGACTGGGCGCAGACGGAAGCCGCGGACGTGGTGATCGCCGCGTTTGCCTGTCAGTTGCCTCCGGCGTACATGGACGCCATGGCCGAGCGCCAACAGCCGCCGCTGTGGATGAACCTCGATTACCTCAGCGCCGAAGACTGGGTCAGCGGTTGTCACGGCTTGCCCTCGGTGAAATACCAATCGGTGCAGAAGTTCTTCTTCTTTCCTGGGTTTCAACCGGGGACGGGGGGCTTGCTGCGTGAAAGCGGTTTGCTGGAGAGGCGTCGGCAATTTCAACGGGATGCCGTTGCGCAGCGTCAGTTTCTGGAAAGTCTGGGCATCGAACGCGCTCCGGGCGCACAGCTGATTTCACTGTTTGCCTACGAGAACGCCGGTCTCGCCAGTTGGCTGGATGTGCTGGCCGCCGATGACAAACCAACCCATCTGTTGGTGCCGGAAGGGCGGATTCTTGGCGATGTCGCGCGCTGGCTTGGGGTCGATTCGCTGGCGGTCGGCGACCTGAACGTACGTCAGGCGCTGACGGTGCAGGTGCTGCCGTTCGTCCGTCAGGATCAATACGATCAATTGCTCTGGTGCTGCGATTTCAATGCGGTGCGTGGAGAGGACTCGTTCGTGCGGGCGCAGTGGGCCGGGCGGCCGATGCTTTGGCACATCTATCAGCAGGACGAAGACATCCATCTGGATAAGCTCGACGCTTTCCTTGCGCTGTATACGAAAGGTCTTTCGTCGGCAGCTGCCGAGGCGATGAACGGTCTGTGGCGAGCCTGGAGTGCCGGGCAACCGATCAGCGAGCACTGGCTAGAGGCCCGTAAACACTGGTCGGAACTGCAGAAAAACGCCGAGCAATGGTGTCTGGAACAAGGCTTGCAGGCGGATCTTGCCACGGCGCTGGTACAGTTTTACCTAAATTGGATATGATACGCGGCCTAGATTTTTGTAAATCCCATCCAAATTCGGATATTCGCAATGAAAACTGGTAAAGAACTGAAACCCGGTACCGTGATCCGTCTCGAAAACGATCCTTGGCTGGTTCAGAAAGCTGAATTCACCAAATCGGGCCGTAACAGCGCGATCATGAAGACCAAGCTGAAAAACCTGCTGACCGGTTACAAGACCGAGATCGTTTACAGCGCTGACGACAAACTGGACGACGTAATCCTCGACCGCAAAGAAGCGACCCTGTCCTTCATCAGCGGCGACACCTACACGTTCATGGACACCACTGACTACACCATGTACGAGCTGAACGCTGAAGACATCGAAGCCGTTCTGCCTTTCGTTGAAGAAGGCATGACCGATGTTTGCGAAGCGATCTTCTTCGAAGAGCGTCTGGTTTCCGTAGAGCTGCCGACCACCATCGTGCGCGTAGTTGACTACACCGAAGGTTCGGCTCGCGGCGACACTTCCGGCAAAGTCATGAAGCCAGCCAAGCTGAGCAACGGTACTGAGCTGCAGGTTGCTGACTTCATCGAAATCGGTGACAAGATCGAGATCGACACCCGCGAAGGCGGTTCCTACAAAGGCCGTGCCAAATAAGCACTGCTTTTCGCGGAAAGAAAAAGCCCGACCATTGAGTCGGGCTTTTTTGTGCCTGCGATTTCATATTCACCGCTGAACCCTGTGGGAGCGAGCTTGCTCGCGAATGCGGTGGGCCATCCAGTGAAGTGTTAACTGTCAGGACGCCTTCGCGAGCAAGCCCGCTCCCACAGTGGTTTGGCGTTGATCTCAAACGGTGGTGTGCAAGCGCACATCAACGTTGCCACGGGTCGCGTTGGAGTACGGGCAAACCTGGTGCGCCGCGTCGACCAGACTCTGTGCATCTGCCTGTTCCAGCCCCGGCAGGCTGATGTACAGGTCGATGTCCAGACCGAAACCGCCAGGGATCTGGCCGATGCCGACGTGCGCGGTGATCGAGGCGTCGTCGGGGATCTTGCGTTTGGTCTGGCTGGCGACGAATTTCAGCGCGCCGATGAAGCAGGCCGAGTAACCGGCAGCGAACAGTTGCTCAGGGTTGGTCGCTGCACCACCGGCACCGCCAAGTTCTTTCGGGGTGGCGAGTTTGACGTCGAGGATGTTGTCGCTGGAGATCGCACGACCGTCACGGCCGCCAGTGGAGGTTGCGATTGCGGTGTAGAGAGTTTGCATGGTAAGGGCCTCGTCGGGTGTTTATTTTGCGCTAATTGTTTGCGCGCTAAGTAAGTACGAGATGACTGTAGCTCGCTAATGTTTAGTGCGCAATATAATTTTTTGAGAAAGCTGAATCTCAGTCCTGTAAAGGCACTGTCGATCAGCTTGAAAGTGAAGATTTAGAGCGGATGGTGGGGGCCGGGGGCTGAAGAATATTTTTCCTGGTGAATCGATCCTTTGTAGGAGTGAGCCTGCTCGCGATAGCGGTGGGACAGGCAATACGCAAGCCGACTGAACCACCGCTATCGCGAGCAGGCTCACTCCTGCAAGGGGCAGCGTTGTTATCCGGGCAGGCTGTCTTGCAAATGACTGCGCAGGGCTTGCAGCTCCGATTGCAGATTCTGCAGGCGCTCGACGGTAAAACCGCTGGCGCCAAGGATGCATTGCGGAACGCTCTTGGCCTGGTCACGCAGGGCGCGGCCCTGTGCGGTCAGTTCGACGATCACCACCCGCTCATCCTCGCGACTGCGGGTGCGGCTGAGCAAACCTTCACCCTCCAGGCGCTTGAGCAACGGTGTCAGCGATCCCGGATCGGTCAGCAACCGGGTGCTGATTTCGCCCACGGTCAAACCGTCCTTTTCCCACAGCACCATCATCGCCAGATACTGCGGATAGGTCAGGCCCAGCGCTTGCAACAGCGGTTTGTAGACCTTGGTCATCATCAGTGAAGTGGAATGCAGGGCGAAGCAGGCCTGGTTGTCCAGCCGCAGGTGATCGCAGTTGTCGGTGGTGTCGCGTTCGGTGGTCATGGCAAAGCCTTGTTCGATGATGGGCTTGAATCTAGCGCCCGAATGTTTAATGCGCCAGATAATTATCCTGAATCTAGTGCCGGCCCAGCTCGCGTTGCAGCGCCAGATCCCATGGTGGCACCGGGCTGAAACGGGTCTTGAGGTATTCCAGGAGCAAGCGACTGCGCGAGTTTGTCTGCTGTTCCATGCGCAGCGCATAGATGCCGGTGGTCTCCGGTTGTGGCAGGCCGTTCTCGCAGAACAGCGGCAACAGCTCGCCGCGCAGCAGGTATTCACTGGCCAGCCAGGTCGGCAAATGCGCGATGCCCAGCCCAGCCAATGCGCCGCATACCAGCGCCTCGGCATTGTTGGCGCTCATGCGGATACGCGAGGGGCGATGCAGTTGCATCTGCCCGTCCCGTTCGAAGCGCCAGGCGAAGGGCGGGGCAAGGCCTTCCCAATCCAGTCCGTCATGGTCATTCAACTGTCCGGGATGGTTTGGCGTGCCACGGCGTTTAAGGTATTCGGGGCTGGCGCAGGCGATGCGCACCATGCTTGCCAGCGGGGTGGCGACCAGCCGCGTATCGGCCATTTGCCCGGCACGTAATACCAGATCAACCTTGCCCAGGTTCGAACCCTGCATGTCGATGAAACTGTCGATCAGGTGCAACTGCACGTCGAGCCCCGGATACAGCACCAGAAAATCGGCAATCACCGGTGCCAGATGCCGCCGACCGAAAGCAGCCGGGGCGTCGACGCGGATCAAGCCTTCCGGCGCACTGCTCAGCGACACCGCTTCAGCGCGGGCCAGTTGCAGCTCGGCAACGATGCGCCGCGCGCGTTCGGCAAAGGCCAGACCGGCCGGCGTGGCGCGCACGGCGTGGGTGCTGCGGACGAACAACTGGCTGCCGACCGCGCTTTCCAGGCTGTCGATGCGTCGTGCCACGGCGGAGGGTGTCAGCGGATGACGGCGCGAAGCCGCAGAAAAGCTGCCGCTTTCCAAGACATCGAGAAACAGCCCGAGCTGGTCGGTCAATTGATCGGGATTCATGAATGTTCAGTGCTTGTGCGAAGTTGGCATAGCCATTGTGCGTTGCTATGCGTTTCCCCGCCAGCCTCGACTGCGTAGGATGAATCGCCTGACGGATGAGGAAATTGCTGTGATCGAGTTTTTGTTGTACCTGCTGTTTGGCGCCGCCCTTGGCACATTGGGCGGCATATTCGGCATCGGCGGTGGCTTGATCGCGATCCCGCTGCTGGGCGTGTGGTTCGGCCTTGATCAGCAGATCGCCCAAGGCACGGCGCTGGTGATGGTCGTGCCGAACGTGATGCTGGCGCTGTGGCGCTATCACCAGCGCAATCGCATCGAGCTGCGTCATGCATTGCCGTTGGCGCTCATGGGCTTCTGCTTCGCCTGGATCGGTTCGATCTGGGCGGTGGGCATCGATGCGCAAACCATGCGCATCGGGTTTGTCGCTTTTCTCGTGGTGCTCTCGGCGTACAACCTGCTGAAGATGTTCGGCAAGCAACCCGCTGCGACTTCCGAGATGCGTTATTCCTGGCCTTGGCTCGGCGTGCTCGGCGCGGCGTCCGGGACCATGGGCGGTCTGTTTGGTGTCGGCGGGGCGGTGGTGGCGACGCCAGTGCTGACCAGCCTGTTCGGCACCACCCAAGTAGTCGCCCAGGGCCTGTCGCTTGCCTTGGCGTTGCCGAGCACCGGCGTGACGCTGGTGACGTACGCGGTGCATCACGAGGTGGACTGGATGATCGGCCTGCCGCTGGCCATCGGCGGTCTGGCGAGCATCAGTTGGGGCGTGAAAGTTGCCCACGCCATGCCGGAAAGGCTGCTGCGCGGGCTGTTCTGCGGTTTTCTGGTGCTGTGCGCGGTAATGCTCGCCCTTAAAGTTTGAAGCCTTCGACGATGTGCTCGGCCAGGCATTCGGTGATCGGCGACGGATTGTTCAGGTTGCGGATCAGCATGATGCTGGCCTCGGGCAGCAGCGGCAGGTCTTCGTTGGCGCCGAGAATGCGCATGTCCGGGGTGATCAGGCTTTCCAGTTGCGCGGTGATCGCCAGCCCCGCGCTCACCACCGCCATCAGTGCCGACAGGCTGGTGCTGTTGTAGGCGATGCGGTAGTCGCGGCCCATCGCGTCCAGCGCATTGCAGGCCCACAGGCGGCAGAAACAATCACTGTTGAACATCGCCAGCGGCAGCGGCGTCTGCTCGTGGGCGCTGAAGTTTTGCGCTTCGGCCCAGACGAAACGCTCCTTGCGCAGCAACTGGCCTATCTCGTTGCCCGGTTCGCGGGTGACGATCGACAAGTCCAGGTCGGTGCGTTGCAACAACTGCTTGCTGGATTCGCAATGCACTTCGATCTGGATCAGCGGATAGAACTGGGCGAACCGCGACAGAATCCCCGGCAGAAACCGCATCACGTAATCATCCGGCGTACCGATGCGCACGGTACCGACCATGTGCGGCTCGCGCAGGGTGTTGAATACCTCGCTGTGCAACTTGAGGATGCGCCGCGCGTAACCCAGTAGCACCTGGCCCTCGGCGGTCAGGCGTACCTGACGGCCGTCGCGCTCGAACAACTGGCGCTGCAGCACGTCTTCTTCCAGACGCTTCATCTGCATGCTCACCGCCGATTGCGTGCGGTTGACCATTTCGCCGGCGCGGGTAAACCCGCCCTGATCGGCAATCGCAACGAAGGTGCGCAGGACATCGGTATCGATACTGGGGTAGGCCGACAATTGATGAATCTCCGTGATGAATGCCATCAGAAACATTCGTTGGATTGATCTTAGCGCCAGCGCGAGACTTGAGCCATCCACAAGGAGGGCAACACGATGAAAGGTCAAAGAGAGTATGTAGACGACACAAAATTTTCCGGCCACGGCCATATCGTTTCCGACCTGCTGCACAAGTTTAGCCGCTGGTATGAATTGCACCGTGAACGCGAGTTGCTCGCCAGTCTGAGCGATGAAGCGCTGAAGGACATCGGGGTCAGCCGGGCCGACGTCGAACATGAGGCCATCCGGCCGTTCTGGGACGATCCGATGCATAAATGATCAGGGCCTTACTACACAAACCACTTTCAAGTGAGGTAGGTTGCGAGCAGACAAGGAGATGTTCATGCCCGCGACTCTGGCCTTTTCCCTCAAACAGGCGCGACGCCTGGCGCTGGCTGCCCAAGGGTTCAACGGGCGCCAGCCGCCAACCGTCAAGGCGCCGCAGCTCAACCGGCTGATCGAACGGCTGGGCCTGCTGCAGATCGACTCCGTCAACGCCGTGGTGCGCTCGCACTACCTGCCGCTGTTTTCCCGTCTGGGTTTCTATTCCGCTGATTTGCTCGACCAGGCCGCCTGGAGTTCGGGGCGACGTCGCACGTTGTTCGAATACTGGGGCCATGAAGCGTCGTTGCTGCCGCTGTCGATGTATCCGTTGCTGGGTTGGCGGATGCAGCGCGCCAGACGTGGCGAGGACATCTACCAGCAATTGGCTAAATTCGGGCGCGAGCAACAGGAGACGGTTCGTCGGGTTCTGGCCTCGGTCGAGGAGCAGGGTGCATTGGGCGCCGGCAGTCTGTCGACCCGCGAAGACAAGGCCGGACCATGGTGGGACTGGAGCGCGGAGAAGCATGCGCTGGAGTGGTTGTTTGCTGCCGGTGAAGTGACCGTGGCCGGGCGTCGCGGCTTTGAGCGTTTGTATGATTTGCCGGAGCGGGTCATCCCTGCGCCGATTCTGCAGCAGCCGCTGCCGGATGAAGCAGAGGCCCAGCGCGGTTTGCTGCTGCACGCAGCCCAGGCATTGGGCGTGGGGGTGGAGAAGGATCTGCGGGATTATTTTCGCTTGAATCCGGCTGATGCCCGACCGCGTCTGGCGGAACTGGTCGAGGACGGGCAGTTGCAGACTTGCGAAGTCGCTGGCTGGCGGCAGATCGCCTACTGCCTGCCGGAGCCGAAAGTGCCGCGCAAGGTCGCCGCCAGTGCGTTGCTGTCGCCGTTCGATTCGTTGATCTGGGAGCGCAGTCGCACCGAGCGGTTGTTCGATTTCCGCTATCGACTGGAGATCTACACGCCACAGGACAAACGGGTCTACGGCTATTACGTGCTGCCGTTTTTGCACAACGAGCGGATTGCCGCGCGGGTCGATCTGCGCGCCGAGCGGGCGTCGGGACGTCTGGCGGTGCATGCGGTCCACGAGGAACAGCCGGGACTGGAGGATGAGGGAATGCTGGCGCTGGCGCTGAATTTGCGGCGTATGGCCGATTGGCTGGGGCTTGCGCGGGTGCAGCTCAATTGTCAGCGCGAGAGTGCGGGGCGGTTGCGGGTGGCATTGGCGAAAATTGAGGTCGTCTGAGCGGACGCCTTCGCGAGCAGGCTCGCTCCCACATGGGTTTGTATACGACACAGATCCAGTGTGGGAGCGAGCCTGCTCGTGAAAGAAGCGACGCGGTCTAGCGGCGAACCTGCTTCAGCGTCTCGGCAATCAAAAACGCCAGTTCCAGCGACTGATCGGCATTCATCCGCGGATCGCAGTGGGTGTGATAACGGTCCGACAATCCGTCTTCAGTGATCGGCCGCGCACCGCCGATGCACTCGGTGACATTCTGCCCGGTCATCTCGATGTGAATCCCGCCGGCATAGGTGCCTTCGGCTTCGTGCACCTGGAAGAACTGCTTCACTTCGCCAAGAATCTGCGCGAAGTCGCGGGTTTTGTAGCCGCTGCTGGCCTTGATGGTGTTGCCGTGCATCGGGTCGGAACTCCACAGCACCTGCTTGCCTTCACGCTGCACTGCGCGGATCAGCGCCGGCAGGTGATCGCCGACCTTGTTTGCGCCCATCCGCGCGATCAGGTTCAAACGGCCCGGATCGTTGTCCGGGTTGAGCACGTCGATCAGGCGGATCAGGTCGTCCGGGTTCATGCTTGGGCCGACCTTGACGCCAATCGGGTTGTTCACCCCACGCAGGAATTCGACGTGGGCGCCGTCGAGCTGACGGGTGCGGTCGCCGATCCACAGCATGTGCGCCGAGCAATCGTAGTAATCGTTGGTCAGGCTGTCGCGGCGCACGAAGGCTTCTTCGTAGTTCAGCAGCAGCGCTTCGTGGGCGGTGAAGAAACTGGTTTCGCGCAGTTGCGGCGAGCTGTCCATGCCGCAGGCGCGCATGAACGCCAGGGTTTCATCGATGCGGTCGGCCAGGTGGCTGTATTTCTCGGCCAGCGCTGAGTTGGCGATGAAATCCAGGTTCCACTTGTGCACCTGATGCAGGTCGGCAAAACCGCCCTGGGCGAAGGCGCGCAACAGGTTCAGGGTGGCGGTGGACTGGTGATACGACTGCAGCAGACGCTCAGGATCCGGCACGCGGCTTTTTTCGTCGAAACCGATGCCGTTGACGATGTCGCCACGGTAGGCCGGCAGGGTCACGCCGTCGATGGTTTCGTCGTTGGCCGAGCGCGGTTTGGCGAACTGGCCGGCCATGCGCCCGACCTTGACCACCGGGCAGCCGGCGGCGAAGGTCATGACGATCGCCATCTGCAGCAACACTTTGAACGTGTCGCGAATCTTCGCTGCGGAGAACTCGGCGAAGCTTTCCGCGCAATCGCCGCCCTGTAGCAGGAATGCCCGGCCCTGAGTCACTTCGGCAAACTGTCGACGCAGCTCGCGCGCTTCGCCGGCAAACACCAGCGGCGGGTAGCTGGCCAGGGTCTGCTCGACCTGGCGCAGATGCGCAGCGTCGGGGTATTGGGGTTGCTGCTGGATCGGCAGGGCGCGCCAGCTGTCAGGGCTCCACGGTTGGCTCATCACGGTCTCTAATTGGTTCTACGCACGGGAAGCCCATGGTAGCAGCAATTAGTGCGTGACCTGCTCCCGCCCCATCGCCGACAATCGCCGCTTTGCCACGGCGCCTGAGCGGTGCCATCGCGTCACCGCGCCCGGTGACCATCAGGAGACGAAATGACTGAGGAGCGCGTCGAGCTGTTGCTCGCCGAGGTACAGGATGAGTACGGCGTGATTCGCGTGCTGGAAGTGGCCGATTACCGCTTTCTGGAGTTCGGCGATGCGATCGAGCAGAGCTGCGTGTTTACCGCCGATCCGAGCTGGCTGGAATACGACTACACCCGGGCGATGCTGATCGGTGCGTTGTGCCATGAACAGCCGGAGAGTGCGTTGTTTCTCGGCCTCGGTGCCGGCACGCTGACCCAGGCCTGCCTCAAGTTCCTGCCGCTGGAAGACGTCGAAGCCATCGAACTGCGCCCTGATGTACCACGGCTGGCCATCGAATACCTCGGGCTGGATGACGATCCGCGCCTCTATATTCGCGTCGGCGATGCGCTGGAACTGCTGCCGACGGCCGAGCCTGCGGATCTGATCTTTGTCGACCTGTACACTGATGTCGGTCCAGGTGTCGGGCATCTGGCCTGGAGTTTCCTCGGTGACTGTCAGAAACGCCTGAATCCGGGCGGCTGGCTGGTGATCAACCAGTGGGCCACCGATGACGGCAAACCACTGGGTGCCGCGTTGTTGCGCGGGCTCTACCACCGACATTACTGGGAGCTGCCGGTGAAGGAGGGCAATGTGATTCTGATTGTGCCGGCGGATCTCGATCAGGCGCTGGACATGCAGGCTCTGACGGCCCGTGCTGAAGCGCTGGCGCCGAAGTTGGGGTACTCGTTGCAGTCGTTGATCAACGCGATTCGCCCGGCGACTTGAGTCGTCAGTGACGGCCCCTTCGCGAGCAGGCTCGCTCCCACATTGGAATGCATTTTCCCTGTGGGAGCGAGCCTGCTCGCGAAGAGGACCTTATAACCAGCAAATATTTCAGATCCCTTTGAAAATGCCAGGTCGCCGCTCCACCAACGAGCGCACCCCTTCCTTCGCATCTTCACTCGCCAACAACTTCTTCACCAGCGCCGGCAACCCTTGCGCCGCCGCTGTCTCACCCTCATACCTTGCCTGCCGCGCTGACATCAATGTCGCCTGCACGCCCAACGGGGCCTGCCGGGCAATCCGCTCAGCCAATTCAATCGCCCGGGGCAACAGATCCTCACTGGCCATCACTTCCTGTACCAATCCCAGGTGCAACGCATCGTGCGCATCAAACTCATCGCCGGTCAGCAACCAGCGCATTGCATTGCCCCAGCCGGCGATTTGTTGAAAACGTAACGTCGCGCCACCAAACGGAAAAATCCCACGTTGCACTTCCATCTGCGCGAAGCGGGTATTGCTCGCGCACAGGTTGATATCCGCTGCGAGCATCAACTCGATACCGATGGTCAGGCAGTAACCCTGCGCGGCGACAATCACCGGTTTGCTGACCCGTGGCCCGACGAAAACGCCCCACGGGTCGCAACCACCGGTCGGAACCTGCCAGCCCTCGGCGAGCGCAGAACTTGCATTCACCAAATCCAGACCGGCGGTAAAGTGCTCGCCATGCCCGAATACAACGGCCACCCGCGCCTCGCTGTCGGCCTCGAATTCACCGTAGGCCAGGCTCAGCTCGTTGAGCAGGTCGAGGTCGAACGCGTTGCGTTTGGCGGCCCGGTCGAGGCCGATCAGGTGGACATGACCACGACGTTCACGGCTGACGCGGCCGGGGCAGGGCTGATTCATGGGAAATCCTCGGGCGGGAAGGGCGGGTGCAGCGACGGTATGCCGCACATCGGTGAATCGTTTAAGCGTCATCGCTCGCAGGGCCGGGCCTTTGAAAAATAGACCTTCGCACGATTATCCGCAAAACCCCGTTACACCGCGGTGACACACGGATTCAGACGATAAAAAAAGCTCCCTTTTTGGGCAAAATCCGGTATAGTGCGCGCCGGCCTTTAACCGGGCCGCGTTTAGGTAGCGCAATTTCCCGAAGTCAGCTTCGGCTGCACGTCCGCATTGCGGGCTCTTCCCGGACGATTCTTTTTTTCATTCATTCGTTTTCGCAAATCCCCGCCGACAAAGCTGCCAGGGCGACTCTTGAGTCTCAACACGGCATGCGCAGCTTTGGAGCATGGGTCTTTGCGGATGCACTTAGAGGCAGACCCATGACCCAGGAAACCGGCGGATTCGCCGCTTTTAATCTTAACCCGAATATTCTTGCAGCCGTCGCAGCGACCGGCTACGAAGAGCCTTCGGCGATTCAGCAGCAATCGATCCCGATCATCATGGCCGGCCAGGACATGATTGGCCAGGCGCAAACCGGTACCGGTAAAACCGCCGCGTTCGCACTGCCTATTCTGCACCGCATCGATCCTGCCAAGCGCGAACCGCAAGCCCTGATCCTGGCGCCAACTCGAGAGTTGGCGCTGCAAGTAGCAACCGCTTTTGAAACCTACGCCAAGCAAATGCCTGGCGTCACCGTTGTCGCCGTTTACGGCGGCGCGCCGATGGGCCCGCAACTGAAAGCAATCCGTAATGGCGCACAGATCGTTGTCGCCACTCCGGGCCGTCTGTGCGACCACCTGCGTCGTGACGAGAAAGTTCTGTCGACCGTGAACCACCTGGTTCTCGACGAAGCTGACGAAATGTTGAAGCTGGGCTTCATGGATGACCTTGAAGTCATCTTCAAGGCTCTGCCAGCGACCCGTCAGACCGTTTTGTTCTCGGCTACCCTGCCGCAGTCGATCCGCGCCATTGCCGAACGCCACCTGCGCGATCCGCAACACGTGAAGATCCAGACCAAGACCCAGACCGTTACCGCGATCGAACAGGCTCACCTGTTGGTTCACGCTGACCAGAAGACTTCGGCGGTTCTCAGCTTGCTGGAAGTGGAAGACTTCGACGCGCTGATCATGTTCGTACGCACCAAGCAAGCGACCCTGGATCTGGCCAGCGCCCTCGACGCCAAAGGCTACAAAGCCGCGGCGCTGAACGGTGACATCGCCCAGAACCAGCGTGAGCGCGTTATCGACTCGCTGAAAGATGGCCGTCTGGACATCGTTGTGGCGACCGACGTTGCTGCTCGTGGTCTGGACGTTCCGCGCATCACTCACGTGTTCAACGTTGACATGCCGTACGACCCAGAGTCCTACGTTCACCGTATCGGCCGTACTGGCCGTGCCGGTCGCGAAGGTCGTGCACTGCTGCTGGTGACTCCACGTGAGCGCCGCATGCTGCAAGTGATCGAGCGTGTAACCGGTCAGAAAGTGGCTGAAGTTCGTCTGCCGGACGCCCAGGCTGTTCTCGATGCACGCATCAAGAAACTGACCAACAGCCTGTCGCCGCTGGTCGCTGATGCCGAGTCGACTCACGGCGAACTGCTCGATCGTCTGACTGCAGACATCGGCTGCACTCCGCGTGCTCTGGCTGCTGCTCTGCTGCGCAAGGCTACCAACGGTCAAGCGCTGAACCTGGCAGCGATCGAGAAGGAGCGTCCACTGGTGCCGAACAACGCACCGCGTGGCGACCGTCCTGAGCGCACCGGTGATCGTCCTGATCGTGGTGACCGCGAGCGTCGCGCACCAATGCCTTTGGGCGAAGGTCGTGCCCGTTGCCGTACCGCGCTGGGTGCGCGTGACGGTATCGCCGCGAAAAACCTGCTGGGCGCCATCCTCAACGAAGGTGGTCTGGCCCGTGAAGCGATCGGTCGCATCCAGGTGCGTGACAGCTTCAGCCTCGTCGAGCTGCCGGAAGATGGTCTGGACAAACTCCTGACCAAGCTGAAGGACACTCGTGTCGCTGGCAAGCAGCTGAAACTGCGTCGCTACCGCGAAGATTGATCCGCCCCCGGGCTGATTGATCGAACATAAAAAATCCCCGACTGGTTCGGGGATTTTTTTGCCTGCCTTTTGGGTTGCCACACCCCCCCTGTGGGAGCGAGCCTGCTCGCGAATGCGTCAGCCGAAACGATAAATATCCATACCCAGCGCCCCCATGGTGAACCCCTGGTGCGCCACGCTGAACTCCCCCCCGGCACCGCGCGCAAAATACAACGGCAGCAAATGCTCGTCACTCGGATGGCTGCGTACCGCGTTCGGCGCCTGCTGACGATAATCGTGCAGTGCCGCCTCATCGTCGGCCGCCAGCTTCTCGATCATCCAGTCACGGAAGTCCCGTGCCCACGGCTCGACGCTTTCCGGGCCGGCGTGCCAGTCCAGTTCACGCAGGTTGTGGGTAATGCTGCCCGAGCCAATCAGCAAAATGCCCTGATCGCGCAGACTCGCCAGCGCTTGCCCTACACGGGTTTGCAGCGCTGGGCCGCCGCGACTCGGCAGCGACACCTGCACCACCGGGATATCCGCCTGCGGATACATCAGTGACAGCGGGACCCACACGCCGTGATCGAACGGTCGTTGCGGATCGAGGCGTGCTGGCAGATGGGCAGCTTGCAGCAATTGGGCGACTTCGGCCGCCAGTTGCGGATCGCCCGGTGCCGGGTATTGCACGTCGAACAGGGCGCGCGGGAAGCCGCCGAAGTCGTGCCAGGTTTCGGGTTGCGGGTGGCTGCTGACCACCAGATCGTGGCTTTCCCAATGTGCGGAGACGATCACGATGGCTTGCGGTCGGGGCAGCTCGGCCGCCAGACGCCTCAGGGCCGGGCCACTGGCGCCTGGCTCCAGAGCAAGCATGGGTGAGCCATGGGAAATAAACAGGCTGGGAAACATGATGGGTTCCTGAGCGGTAAGATGGCTTCATCTTCAGTCAGATCATTGATCTAAATCTAATATAAGTTTTAACGCCTTTTGATCGAATTTATTGGAGGGATACATGCAGCCTGAGTTTTGGCACAAGAAGTGGGAATCCAATCAGATCGGCTTTCATTTGCCAGAAGTGAACCCGTATCTGCAGCGCCATTGGTCGCAACTGACCCTCCCGACCCAGGCGCGAGTGCTGGTGCCGTTGTGTGGCAAAAGTCTGGATCTGCTGTGGCTGGCCGGGCGTGGTCATCCGGTGCTGGGGGTTGAGTTGTCGCAGAAGGCCATCGAGGACTTTTTCAACGAGCATCAGGTAACGCCACGGGTCAGCGACAAAGGGCCGTTCAAGGTCTATCACGCTGACGCCATCGAGTTGTGGTGCGGTGATTTCTTCGCATTGACCGCAGACGATGTGGCCGATTGCGCGGCGCTGTATGACCGGGCGGCACTGATTGCCTTGCCGCCCCCGATGCGTGAGCGTTACGCGGCGCAGCTGCAGCGGATCCTGCCGCCGACTGTGCAAGGGTTGTTGATCACGCTGGATTACGATCAGGCGCAGATGTCCGGGCCGCCGTTTGCGGTGGGTGATGATGAGGTGCAGCGTTTGCTGGGTGGTGTCTGGCAGGTGCAGAAGCTGGAAGAGCAGGATGTGCTGGGGGAGAGCTGGAAGTTTCTTCAGGCGGGTGTGACGCGGCTGGAGGAGCGGGTTTACCGCGTTTCTGCTCGATAGATTTTTGCTGGCAGCGCCGGCCCTATCGCGAGCAGGCTCACTCCTACAATGATTCGTGGTGAGTCGCGAAGTGCGTGGGCGCCACAGAACACTGTGGGAGGGGGCTTGCTCACGAAGAGGCCAGAACAGGCGCCGCATAATCCCGAGCATAAAAAAGGCCCGCATCGCTGCGGGCCTTTTCTTTACTGCATCAAACCGATCAACCGCGACGACGCAGGGCGTCAATACGCTCTTCCAGCGGCGGGTGGCTCATGAACATGCGGGCAAAGCCCTGCTTGATGCCACCGTTGATGCCGAAGGCGTTCAGGGTGTCCGGCATGTGCACCGGCAGGCCCTGTTCGGCGCGCAGGCGTTGCAGGGCGCCGATCATCGCGTTGGTACCGGCCAGGCGTGCGCCGGCTTCGTCGGCACGGAATTCGCGTTTGCGCGAGAACCACATGACGATGGCGCTGGCGAGGATGCCCAGTACCAGTTCGGCGAAGATGGTTGCCACGTAGTAGGCGATGCCCTGGCCTTCTTCGTTCTTGAAGATCACCTTGTCGACGAAGTTGCCGATGATCCGCGCAAAGAACATCACGAAGGTGTTCACCACGCCCTGGATCAGTGCCAGGGTGACCATGTCACCGTTGGCCACGTGACCGATTTCGTGGGCCAGTACGGCCTTCACTTCGTCCGGCGAAAAGCGCTCGAGCAGGCCCTGGCTGACCGCAACCAGTGCGTCGTTCTTGTTCCAGCCGGTGGCGAAGGCGTTTGCTTCGTAGGCTGGGAAAATACCGACTTCGGGCATCTTGATCCCGGCTTCGCGGGACAGTTGCTCGACGGTTTGCAGCAGCCATTGCTCATGCCGGGTACGTGGCTGGCTGATGATCTGGGTGCTGGTGCTCATCTTCGCCATCCACTTGGAGATGAACAGCGAGAACAGCGAACCGGCGAAACCAAAGACCGCACAGAAAACCAGCAGCTGACTGAGGTTGAGATCAACCCCGTTGGCCGCCATGAACCCGTTGAAGCCGAACAGGCTCAGGGTGATGCTGGCTATCAGCACGACCGCCAGGTTAGTGGCCAAAAACAGCAGGATGCGCATCATGGTTGTAGAAATCTCCTCAAGCTAAAGATGTAGCGTACTGCGGGGTATATAAGGTGCGGCACCGGGTGATTCAACCGAGTGACTATTTCAAACTGTGTCCTACAGCGGATTCCGTGGCCTGCAGGTCATTCCCCACGAGCGAAACCGAAAGGGATGACAGACAGCCGCCACCCGCCAGCATTACGTCAGATGCGTGCAAGCCACATGAATCGCAAGTGTAGAAGGCGCGGCGAGGCGGGGAGGGCAGAAGTGTTGCTGAATCAGACAGTGCGCAACGTTCGGGCCGTTGCGCACTGTTGACCGGTTACTGGCGGTAGGATTTGAGGAAGTTGCCGATGCGTCCGATGGCCATCTCCAGGTCGTCGACACGCGGCAGGGTGACCACCCGGAAGTGATCCGGCCACGGCCAGTTGAACGCTGTGCCTTGCACCACCAGCAGCTTCTCGGAGAGCAGCAGGTCAAGCACGAACTTCTCGTCGTTGTGGATTGGGCAGACCTTCGGGTCGATCTTCGGGAACGCGTACAGCGCGCCCATCGGCTTGACGCAGCTCACGCCCGGAATGTCGTTGAGCAACTCCCAGGTGCGGTTGCGCTGTTCCAGCAGGCGACCCTGCGGCAGCACCAGATCATTGATGCTCTGATAACCGCCCAGGGCGGTCTGGATCGCGTGCTGACTCGGCACGTTGGCACACAGGCGCATGTTGGCCAGCATGTCGATGCCTTCGATGTAGCTCTGGGCATTGTGTTTCGGCCCGGAGATAGCGATCCAGCCCGAACGGAAACCGGCCACGCGGTAGGATTTGGACAGACCGTTGAAGGTCAGGCACAGCAGGTCCGGGGCCAGCGAAGCGGTGCAGATGTGCACGGCGTCGTCGTAGAGGATCTTGTCGTAGATCTCGTCGGAGAACACCACCAGGTTGTGCGCGCGGGCGATTTCCAGCATGCCCAGCAGCACTTCCTTCGAATACACCGCGCCGGTCGGGTTGTTCGGATTGATGATCACCATGGCTTTGGTGTTCGGGGTGATCTTGGCCTTGATGTCGTCCAGATCGGGGAACCAGCCGGCACCTTCGTCGCACAGATAATGCACGGCGTTACCGCCGGCCAGGCTCACGGCGGCGGTCCACAGCGGGTAGTCCGGCGCTGGCACCAGCACTTCGTCACCGTTGTTGAGCAGCGCCTGCAGCGACATCACGATCAGTTCGGACACGCCGTTGCCCAGGTAGATGTCTTCGATGCCGACACCTTCGACATTTTTTTGCTGGTAGTACTGCATCACCGCTTTACGGGCGCTGAACAGACCTTTGGAGTCGCTGTAGCCCTGGGCGGTCGGCAGGTTGCGGATCACGTCCTGGAGAATTTCGTCCGGCGCCTCGAAACCAAACGGTGCCGGGTTGCCGATGTTCAGCTTGAGGATGCGCTGGCCTTCCTCCTCCAGACGTTTGGCGTGCTTGAGCACCGGGCCGCGAATGTCGTAGCAGACGTTGGCGAGCTTGTTCGATTTGCTGAACTGCATGGCGATGTGATCCCGAAAATGAACGATCCAGACGGTGGATGGCCAACCGTGCTGGGATTCCTGCGTCTTCGCACAGGCGGAGTCTTGCGCCGTGGCGCCGAGAATCCGTTTGAATGCGCCCGGTCTGGCTGCCAGACTGGCGTGTGACGAGGCGCAATCATACGTGCCACCCGATCCGTGGAAAAGATACAGATCGGGCTTTTTCAGCCACTGAGGTGTGATGATGGAAAAGTTGGAAAAAACCCTGGAAGAATGGCGTGCGATGCTCGACCCCGAGCAGTACAACGTTTGCCGACTCAGTGCCACCGAGCGCCCGTTCTCCGGTAAATACAACGCCACCAAAACCGATGGCGTCTATCACTGCGTCTGCTGCAATGAAGCGCTGTTCGACTCCGGGACCAAATTCGATTCCGGCTGCGGCTGGCCGAGCTTCTACGCGCCGATTGGCGAAAGCGCCATGACCGAGATCCGTGATACTACCCACGGCATGATTCGCACCGAGGTCAAGTGTGCCCGCTGCGATGCGCATCTGGGCCACGTGTTCCCTGACGGTCCGCCACCGACCGGCCTGCGTTATTGCATCAACTCGGTGTGCCTGAATCTCGAGCCACGCGAGTAATCGAACGGGCGACCTGCGGGTCGCCTTTCGGATAATTAAATTGCACGCAATTTAATTGCTCGCTATGTTTGGTCTTTCCCGATAACCCGCGGAGCCGACCCATGAGCGACAACCTGCTGAATATCCCTGTCACGAACATCAAGGGTGAGCAAAAGACCCTTGCCGAATACGCCGGCAAGGCGGTGCTGGTGGTCAATACCGCCAGCAAATGCGGTTTCACCCCGCAATACAAAGGTCTGGAAGAACTGTGGCAGACCTACAAGGATCAGGGCCTGGTGGTGCTGGGCTTCCCGTGCAATCAGTTCGGCAAGCAGGAGCCGGGCAACGAGGGCGCAATCAGCGAGTTCTGTGAGCTGAACTACGGCGTGAGTTTCCCGTTGTTCAAGAAGATCGACGTCAACGGTGCCGACGCGCATCCGCTGTTCGTGCAGTTGAAAAAGCGCGCCCCGGGTCTGCTTGGCTCCCAAGGCATCAAGTGGAACTTCACCAAGTTCCTGATCGGCAAGGATGGTCAACTGGTCAAGCGTTTCGCTCCGGCCACCAAGCCGCAGGACCTGACCAGCGAGATCGAAGCATTGCTCAAATGAACAGCCTGCCCGTCGATTCGCTGAAGCTCGACAGCCAGTTGTGTTTCAAGTTGTACGCCGCGTCCCGGGCGGTGATTCGTGCCTACAAGCCGATGCTCGATCAGCTCGGCCTGACCTACCCGCAGTACCTGGCGATGCTGGTGCTGTGGGAATGGCAGGACAGTGCGCCGGAGCAACCGACGGTCAAGGCGCTGGGCGAGCGCTTGGTGCTGGATTCCGGCACCCTGACGCCATTGCTCAAGCGCCTCGAGCAACTGCAGTTGGTGCAGCGCCGGCGTTCGGCGCGCGACGAACGTGAAGTCCACCTGAGCCTGACAGCGCAAGGGCAGGCGCTGCGCGAGCAGGTCGGGCCGCTCAAGGCCCGATTGTTGTGCGACAGCGGGGTAGACCTCGATCGGCTCAACGATTTGCGCAACGGTCTCGATCACCTGCTGGGGCAGATCAAAGCGCTGTCGTAGTCGGGATCCACTGGTCGAGCAGGGCCGCCAGCTCTTCGCGGCGGAACGGCTTGGCCAGGTAATCGCTCATGCCGGCGGCACGGCAGCGCTCACGCTCCTCGGACATGGCGTTGGCGGTCAGCGCCACGATCGGCAGATGTGGCCAGCGCCCGCTCTGGCGGATCTGCCGGCTCGCTTCGTAACCGTCCATCACCGGCATGTTGCAGTCCATCAGCACCAGATCGAACTCATCGTGCTCCAGTTGATCAAGCGCTTCGGCGCCGTGGGCGGCGACCACCACGTCGCAGCCCAGCTTGCCGAGCATGCCTTTGGCCACCAGTTGGTTGACCGGATTGTCCTCCACCAGCAACACCTTGCCGCGTCGCTGAACCGGCAGGCTCTCGAGGCGTGCGTCGTTGATCGTGGTGAGGTCGGCCAGCAGGATGCGCCGCAGGGTCTGATACAGCGCGTTGCGCGCCAGCGGCCGGGCCTGTTGTTGCAGCGGGGCCAGCGCGGCGGCTTCTTCACCGGGCATGAAGCTGCCATAAGCGGTCACCACCAGGATCGGTGCGCTGAGGGTCGGGCGCAGACTGAACAGGCATTCCGGGCAATCGGTGATCACCAGGTCAGGGGACAGGCCCAGCAACGGGTCGTCCATCGAACGCTGTTCATAGGTCACGCCCCACACTGGCAGTAAGGTCTTGAGCAACTCCGCCAGCCCGCTGCTGGCGGCGGTAATCGCCAGGACCTTGCCGTGCAGCGGTGGCGGTGCGATCGCGCGGGTGTGACACGGCAGCGGCAGTTCGGCACAGAACTGACTGCCGAAACCGGCTTCGGAACTGATGGTCAGCCGGCCCTGCATGGCTTCGCACAGGTTGTAGGTCAGCGCCAGGCCGAGGCCGGTGCCGCCGTACTGACGGGTAATGCCGGCACCGGCCTGGGTGAACGGCTGGAAGATTTTCACCTGGGCTTCCTGGGCGATCCCGATGCCGGTGTCGCAGACTTCGATACGCACCCCGTCCTTGTGGGCGGACAGACGCACATCGACCCGGCCGAACCGGGTGAACTTCAGGGCGTTGGACAAAAGATTGCTGACGATCTGCCGCACCCGGGTCGGATCCCCCAGCACCAATGCCGGGAAGTGCGGGTCGATCAGGCATGTCAGCTCGACGCTGGGCGCTGCGTTCTGCGACAACAGGTTGGCGGTGTCCTCAATCAGCGAGCCGAGGTCGAACGGGATGTGTTCGAGCTCCAGCTGCCCGGCATCGAACTTGGACAAGTCGAGAATATCGTTGAGCAATTCCACCAGGACCTTGCCCGAGTCATGGGCAATCGACAGCTGTTGTTGCTGCTCGGCATTCAGTGGCCCGTCGAGGGAGAGGGCGATCATGCCCAGCAAGCCGTTGAGCGGGGTGCGGATCTCGTGGCTCATGTTGGCGAGGAACGCCGAACGCGCTTCAGCCATGTCCAGGGCGGTGCTGCGGGCCACTTCCAGCTCCTGGTTGGACTGGCTGAGCCGGGCGTTGATCGCCTTGAGCTCGGCGGTGCGCGCGGAGACGATGTGCTCCAGTTGCCCCAGGTAGTCGGTCAGGCGGTTTTCGGCGTTGCGCCGTTGCTGGATTTCCGTGGCAATGTTGTCGAACTGCTGGTTGGCAACCCGGACCAGTTCGCCGATTTCGTCGTTGGCGTGTCCGGCCGGACATTCCAGCATCGTCGGCTCTGCACTGCGTGCGTCGCGGCCGCTGAGTTCGCGGATCAGCCGCACCAGTGGTTTGGTCAGCATCACGTAGAACAATGCCAGCAGGATCCCGGTAAGGATCAGGCTGCGGGCAAACCCGTTGAGCAGGGTGATCTCTGCTCGACGCAGGAACCGGCTGCCGAACGCGTAAGTGTCGACTTCAAGGCTCAGAATGCCCAGCGATTCGTTGGGCAGGTGGTCGAGGTACAGGCGGTCTTCGAACTCGCGCTTGGCGCCGAACAGGAAGTCGCTGATCACCCGATAGCCGCTCTGCAGCTCCGGGCGTTTGACGTTGGCCAGAACGTTGCCATTGTTGTCGGTCAGTTGCGCCGAGATGATCGCCGGCGAACGCAACAGGCCCAGGGTCAGTTCCTGAGCCAGTTCCGCGTCGATGTTGTAGGCGATCCGCGACGCCGGATTGTGGCTGATTTCCAGCAAAGACAGGATTTCACGGTTGATGGAGGCGTCTTCGCTGGCATAATCGATGCCGATTTGCAGCAGGCTGAGCAGCGTGCCCAGAATGAACCCGACCAGCACAGTGAATCTGGCTTGCTTGTAAGACAGCCGGTGGGTGAATTTGATATCCATGGGGTGTTGAACCACTTCCGTTTCCCTTCGCTGCTCAAGCATAGTCGATCATGTATGGATACCGAGGTTCCCGAATCGCCTTGTAACAAGGCCTGATCGGGGATTGTTGATCTGATTGTCGTCGCTGAAGCACCATCATCACTTTGAACGTGCCCGAGGAGAAGACGTGGATTCCCGATTGAATGCTTTTCTTGAACGCGCCGAGTCGGTTCTGGCGCGGATCGAACCGCTGTTGCCGGCCCCGCGTCCCGTTATTGACTGGAACACCTGCCTGGCGGCGCGCTGGCAGCGCGACGGGCGCAGCGGGTTTCTGCTGCCGCTGGACGTCAGCCTCGACATGCGCCTGTCCGACCTGATCGGTGTCGACCGGCAACTGGAACAACTGGGGCGCAACACCCAACAGTTCCTCGACGGCATGCCGGCCAACCACGCGCTGCTCTGGGGTTCGCGCGGTACCGGTAAATCCTCGCTGGTGCGGGCGTTGCTGGCCGAGCACGCCAAGGTCGGTCTGCGTCTGATCGAGATCGAGCGCGACCACCTGGCAGACCTGCCGCGAGTAGTGGAGCAGATCGCCAAACTGCCACAGCGCTTCGTGCTGTTCTGCGATGACCTGTCGTTCGAGTCCGGCGAAGGCGATTACCGCGTGCTGAAGAGCGTGCTCGACGGCTCGCTCGAACAGGCCCCGGAAAACGTCTTGCTGTACGCCACGTCCAACCGTCGCCATCTGGTGCCGGAGAAGGAAAGCGACAACGAAAACTGGAAACGCGTCGACGGTGAACTGCACCCCAGCGAAGCGGTGGAAGACAAGATCGCGCTGTCGGATCGTTTTGGCCTGTGGCTGTCGTTCTATCCGTTTACCCAGGAACACTTTCTCAACGTCGTCGAACACTGGATCGGCCAGTTGGCGGCCAAGGCCGGCTTGAGCTGGCAGCGTGACGAAGCGCTGGATATCCTCGCCGTGCGCTGGGCAACCGGGCGCGGCAATCGCAACGGACGTTGCGCGTACCAATTCGCCCGTTACTGGGTGGGACTGAAATTGCTGGAGCACAAGGCATGATTGATTTGCAACACAGCGGCCAGGGGCTCGAAGGCTATGGCATGTTGGCTGCGCAGTTGGAGTCGCTGCTGGCGGACGAGCGCGATTTCATCGCCAACGCCGCGCAGTTTTCGGCGTTCCTGTTCAACCAGCTCGATGACCTGAACTGGGCTGGCTTCTACCTCAATCGCAACGAGGAGCTGGTGCTTGGCCCGTTTCAGGGGCAGATCGCCTGCGTGCGCATTCCATTCGGGCGAGGCGTGTGTGGCGCGGCGGCAGCCAGCCTGCAGACCCAGCGGGTCGAAGATGTGCATGCGTTTCCCGGGCACATCGCCTGCGACAGCGCCTCGAACAGCGAGCTGGTGGTGCCGCTGGTCAAGGACGGTCGGCTGATCGGCGTGCTCGATCTCGACAGCCCGAAACTGGCGCGTTTCGCTGCGCACGATCAGGCCGGTATCGAGCATCTGGCGGCGATCTTCCTGCGTCTGACCGACTGCTGATCAGGCGCTCAAGCCAGCCTTGCGCAACAGGCTGGCCGGTTCCACCGCATCGATTTGCCGTGGGTCGAGAAACCGCGCGGCGTACTGCATGTACACCCCGTCATTGATGAACAGCCCAAACAGTTCGGCATCGATGTGCGCCTCGCGGCACATGGTGGCCATGATCCCCAGTGCCTCGTTCAGGGTTTTGGCCTTCTTGTACGGCCGGTCAGCGGCAGTCAGTGCCTCGAAAATATCGGCAATCGCCATCATCCTCGCCGGCAGGCTCATGTCTTCGCGTTTCAGGCGTTTGGGGTAGCCGCTGCCGTCCATCTTCTCGTGATGCCCACCGGCGATTTCCGCGACGCTGTCCAGGTGTCCGGGGAAGGGCAGGTGGCTGAGCATCAGGATTGTCTGCACCATGTGGTGATTGATGATGTAGCGCTCTTCGCGGGTCAGCGTGCCCCGGGCAATGCTCAGGTTGTAGTGTTCGCCGCGATTGTATTTGTAACGCGGTACATCCAGCTTGAACCCCCACGGGTTGTCTTCCGGAATCAGCTCGCTGTCGGCGCGCTCGATCAGGTGTTCGGGCTTGTCCGCCAGCAGGGGTTCGCTGGCTGGCAGCGTCGGTGCCGGGGTTCGCTGCTGCCGGCGGTTTTCCTCCCATGACACGCCCAGACGATCATCGAGGGTGCGCGTCCAGCGGCGTTCGGCGATGCGCTCAAGGCGCTGCAGATCGGCCGGCGCCATGGCCTCGCCACCCAGATTGCTGCGGGCGACAAACGCAAAGTCGTCGTCCAGCTCGGTCAGTGTGGCGTCACGCCGTTCGCCCAGTTGCGCCTCGTTGCCGCCCATGGCCAGCGCCTGCCAGTAGCTGATCCAGGCATCGCGTTTGAGTACCTCGAAGCGGGTGCGGATTTCGTGGATGCGGTCGTTGAGGGTTTCCAGTTTGGTGGCTTTGTCGACGACATATTCCGGCGTCGTGACCTTGCCGCAATCGTGCAGCCAGGCGGCGATGTGCAGCGCCTCCCAATCATCTTCTTTGGGTTGGTAACTCTGGAAGGCCGGCGCCTGACTGGCGGCAGCGGCCTGCGCGAGCATCAGGGTCAGTTCGGGTACGCGCTGGCAGTGGCCGCCGGTGTACGGACTCTTAGCGTCGATGGCGCCGGCCAGCAACTGGATGAACGCGTCGAGCAGCTGCTTCTGTTTCGCCTGCAGGCGCTGGCTTTCGATGCTCACCGCGGCGGCGCCGGAGACTGCCTGGAGGAAGGCGATGCGATCCGGGCGCAGTTTCTCCAGGTCTTGTGTGGTGCCGCTGTCGTTGACCAGCAGAATCAACAGGCCGATGGTTTCGTTGTGCCGGTTGCGCAGGCGAATACCGATCAAGTGGATACGCGGTGACTGCATCGCCAGCAGCACTTTCTGCAGATCCGCGGCCTGTTCGAAGCCAAGGCCGGTCACCACGTTGTCGGCATGCGCCAACTGCTGGAACCACCCCGGCCCCTGTCCCGCCAGCAGATCCTGGCCCAGCACATTGAACTCATCCGGCTCCTGCGAGACGCCATCGATCACCAGTCCGTAGGGCTCCATCCGGTTGCCATCGCTTTCGCGCAAATAGATCAAGCCTGCCTGGGCCTGGGCGATCTGCACCGTTTCGAACAGCACCCGTTGCAGCAGCGGGACGAAGCGGGTTTCGGCGCACAGGCTGTCGGTGATGCGGAAGAAACTGGCAAGCGTGTCCTTCATGCGGGCCATCGACACGCTCAACTGGTCGACCTCCAGCACTGGCGAGCGGCGGGTGACCGGAAAGTTGAAATCGAAACTGCGGATCGCGTCGGCTTCCTTGACCAGCGCATGCAGCGGCTTGACCAGAATCCGTGAAATCAGCCAGCCCAGCGGCAGGCACAACAACAATGTTGCCAAGGTGATCAGCGCACCTTGCCAGCGCATGCGGTAAGCGTCGGCGAGCAACTCGTCCTCTGGCACCAGCAGGGCCATCTGCAGACCTTTTGGCCCACCTTCCTGCAGGTTACTGCGGGCAACGATCCAGTGGCGTCCATCAACGTCGAGTCGCTTGTCCGGGTGCGCCGAGGACAGCAATGCACGCAGAGTCGGGCTCAGGTCGGCGGCCTTGGCCAGGCGTGCGCTGCTGTCGTCGACAATCAGCCGGCTGCTGTCCGGGTAGGCCACGGCATTGCCATCGGCATCGAACAGCACGATTTCGGTGGAGGGGGTGACCACGTGTTTGGTCAAGGTGGCCGAGAGCGCGGCCAGAGTCAGATCCGCACCGATCACCGTCCTTTCGCTGCTGCGTCGGGCCAGGGTGGTACCGACGTTGTGCGTGGAGAAAAACACGTAGGGTTCGGTGGTGATCTGATCGCCTTGTTGCAGGGCGTTGCTGTACCAGTTGCGGGTGCGCGGGTCGTAGCGATCATCGGGGTTGTCCTGACGACCGAGCGGGTTCAACGCTTCGTCGAAGAACAACGACTGTGAAGACGCGGTGCCGCTGGCATCGTGCTCGATGCTCCAGACTTGGTAGGCCGCTGTCGGCGGCGCCTTGAGCAGTGTTTTCAGGGCGCTGGTGCGCAAGGGGCGCACCATGAAGAAGTCGCCGTTGCCATACCCCAGATACAGTGAGGCGAGGTCGGTGTTGTCCTTGAGCGACTGACTGAAAGGCTTGAGCAGTGCCAGACGCTGTTGCAGATCCGCCGCCTCGGCCGCCTGGTTGACCGCCAGCAGGCTCAGCAAATGCCGGATCGGTTGGTAAGTGGCATGCAGGTCCAGGCGCACGTCCTGTTCAATGCGATTGAACAGGTTTTCGCTGCTCGACAGGATGACTTTGGTGGTCTGGCGATAATTGAACAGGCCCAGCACGATGCCCGTCAGCAATAGCAGAAAGGTGAACATGACGCTGATATGCACGTGCAACGGGAACCGGCGTTGATCCGGGCGCAGTGGGCTGGGCATTGCTGACTCTCCATTGAGATAAACACACTGCTCAGCGTCCAAGCATAGTTAAGGCTCGGTCATTGTGCTTTTTTCAAACGACTCCAGTTGTTGCTGCAGTGCCTGCTCCAGTTCGACCATGGCGCAGTCAGTGGCCTGGACACAGCGTACGATGACGGGGATGGGGGACGTTGGCGTGCAGGCTTGTTCGAGGGCATCGCAACAGGCGATCAGGCGCGAGGCCTGGGCGATCCGCGCAGCCCCCTTGATCTTGTGTGCAACCACTGCCAATGCTTCACGGTCATTGTGCGGGGCCAGGGCCAACAGTTCCTGGCGGTCAAGACGGCTGCTCTTGAGCAATTCGCTGAGCAGGCGCCGGGCCTGAAGCGGATTGCCGCCAGTCAACTGATGCAGACCCTGGAGATTGAATGCGGGCTCTGGCGTTACGGGCTGCAACCCGTTGACCCACTGACTCAGCGCGCTGAGGCTCAGGGGTTTGAACAGGCAATCGTTCATGCCGGCCTGCTTGCAGCGCTGCACTTCTTCAGGCTGCGCGTTGGCAGTGAAACCCAGCACGGTACAAGGGGGGCGCCCGGTGCGCTGTTCCTGCTGGCGGATGGCGGCAGTCAGTTCGTAGCCGTTCATCAGCGGCATGTTGCAGTCGGCAATCACCAGGTCGAATTCGCCGGCCTGCCACTTTTCAAACCCGCTTCGACCTTCCTCGGCAAGGCTGAAGCGGTGTCCGAGAAACTCCAGTTGCTGGCACATCAGCAGACGATTGGCGGGGTGATCGTCGACCACCAGAATATTCAGCGGCGTAAAGGATGCGCGGATCGGTGGCTCGGATTTCGTTGTGGCCACCTTGCACGGTAGCGTTTGCAGCGGCAGTGACAGGCTGATCTGAGTACCGATCCCGGGCTGGCTGCTCAATTGCAACTGGCCGCCCATCATTTCACAGAGGTTGCGGCTGATGACCAGTCCCAGTCCCGCGCCACTGCGGGCCTGCTGACGGCCGTTTTCGGCCTGGGCGAAAGGTTCGAACAGACGCTGTTGATCTTCGATGCTGATCCCGACGCCGGTGTCCTGAACCGTCAACTGAACAAGCGAACAACTGCCAGCCCCTCTGGGCAGTACGTCCAGCGTGACCCGCACCTGTCCGCGCTCGGTGAATTTGATGGCATTGCTGATCAGGTTGGAGAGGATTTGCTTGAAGCGTAACGGGTCCAGCTCCACATCGGCTTCCAGACCCGGAGGGGTGACGGTCAACGGCAGGGCGAGGTTTTTCTGGCGGGCCAGGCCATCGAAGATCCTGACCACCGACGTCACCGTTTCGACCAGATTGACCCGCTCCGGACTCAGGCTCAGGCGTCCGGACTCGATCCGGGCAATATCGAGGATATCGCCGATCAGGCCCAGCAGTTCCTTGGCCGAACAGTAGGCAGTTTCGATGGATGTGCGGTCCGGGTGTTGCTGCGTCATGCGCTTGAGTGTCAATTCAAGCATGCCGATGATGGCGTTCATCGGTGTGCGGATTTCGTGGCTCATGGTCGCCAGAAAAGTACTTTTTGCGCGGTTGGCGTTGTCCGCCTGTTCCTTGGCCGTGCGCAACTCATCGAACAGTTGGCGGCGCTCGCTGATATCGATCCAGCCGCCAATGATCCCTTGCACATCGCCGCTGGAGTCGCGGTACGGCAGGATCCAGTGATAGATCGTCAGACGCCTGCCACCGATGTGCAGCGGTCGGTCCAGCACCAATGGCGTGCCTTCGGCCACCACCCGCTGGTAATCGGCCTGATAGGCCTGCGCTTCGAAGGCATTGCTCAGGGTGCCTTGCATGACACTTTTACCGATCACGTCTTCGCGTTTGGCATTGAAGGCTTCCAGGTAGCTGTCGTTGCAACTTTGCAGCAGGCCACGACGGTCACGCACGTAGATCGGGTGCGGTGTGCCGTTGACCAGCGAGCGCATGAATTCGAACTGATCGTTCAAGGCCCGCTCGGCCGCCTGGCGCTGCTTGATCTGGCGCCGCATGTAGGCGTTCCACAACAGTGACAGCACCAACAGCAAACACGCCGCGCCAATCAGTTGGTAGAACAGTCGTTGATAGTGATTCCAGTTGCCTTGCGCAGCGTTGGAAAAACCACGCCAGCGACTGTTGATGACCCCCAGCTCCTCGGGGGTGATGCTCAGCAGCGCCTTGTCGAGGATCGACCCCAGTTCGGTGTTGTCGCGGGCGGTGGCCAGTGAAAAGGCAGCCTGGCGGGTGCCCAGGGTGGTGGTGATCTGCAACGGGTGTTCGAAGACCCGCGATGCAATCAGATAGTTGGCGATCACCAGCGAGGTGACGGCGCCATCGGCCTTGCCTTCGGCGAGCAGGGTCGCGGCACCAAAGGTGTCGGCGGTTTCGGTCAGGTGAATATTGGGGAACTCGCGGCGCAGGTAATCGGCCATGGGATTGCCTTGAGCAATTGCCAGGTACTTGTCCTTGAGCTGGGTCGGATGCGTCGGGCTGTCGGCGGCTTTGCGAGTCAGCAGGACAAACGAGTTTTCCAGATAGGGCCGACTGAATTGCAGCGTCTTTTCGCGTTGGGGGCTGGGGAGCAACGCGGCGATCAGATCGGCCTGATGCTGATTGATCTGCTCGATCATGTCGCCGTCGCTGCGGCTGCGCACCAGTTCGAAACGCATGCCGGTGCGCAGGCGCAGCAATTCGAGCAGGTCGGCGGTGATGCCCCGCAGATTGCCGTCGCTGTCAAAAAAGGTCATCGGGGCGAACGCTTCGTTCACCACGACACGCAGCACCGGATGTTGCTTGAGCCACTGCTCTTCATGATGGGTCAATTGCAGCTTCTGGTCGGTCAACAGAATGTCGCTGCCGGCGCTCCAGCGTTTGGCGATGCTGTCCCGTTCGCTGGCCGGAACGGCCCGGAGCACGGTGTTGATGATGGTCAGGAGTTGCGAGTTGTCTGCACGCACGGCAAAGCTGAAACCGTGGGCTTCCTGTTTGCCGAAATTGGCCATGCGGATGTTATTCAGATAGCCCTTGTTGATCATGTAGTGGGTGGAGATGGTGTCGCCGAGAAACACGTCGGCCTGATCGAAAGCCACCGCGTTGATCGCGTTTTGATAAGAGGGGTAAGACGTCAGGATGGCTTTGGGGTACAACGCCTTGACCTCATCCTGCGGCAAATAGTGATAGACCATGCTCAGCCGCAGTCCGGCCAGGCCTTCGGTGAGTGTGCGGGTCTCGCCTTCGCGCGTGACCAGTACCGGCTGATCGATAGCGTAGGGGATGGAAAGCAGGACCTTTGCGTTGCTCGCTTCGAAACCGTTGGCGGTACCGAGCATGTCGACCTGACCTGTTACCAGCGCTCGCAGGGCCGCGTCCCGTGAGGCAAAACGCATGACCCGGATCGGCCGATCGATGGCCCGACCTAGGAGGCCGGCGTAGTCGGCGGTGAAGCCTTCGTAATCGCGACCGCTGGCGGTCATGTCGAAGGGCGGATAATCCGGTGCGGAGGTGCCCAGTACCAGTTCGCTGCGAGTCTGCAACCACTGGCGTTGCGCCGGTTCCAGGGACACGGACAGCGTTTCGTGACCCGAACGGCTGCGCAGCACGTAATCTTGAGCCGTAACGAGTTCGGCATTTACCTGATTCGTCAGGCACAGGCTCGCGCACAATCCAGCGAGATAGATCTTTAAACGACTGGGCATTCAGGCTCTCACACTAGCGCGTTGCGTTTGGCCATCTCGATAAGTTCCACCAGGGATCTGGCTTTGAGTTTTTGCATCAGGCGTTTTTTGTAGGTGCTGACGGTCTTGTTACTGAGAAACATGCCCTTGGCAATTTCCTTGTTGGTGCGACCTTGTGCAAATAACTGCAAGACCATAAGTTCGCGGTCATTGACAGACTTGAACAATTCCAGTTCGGCATAACGCGCGTCATCGCTGCGTACCGGATTCAATGCCTGACTGGGGAAATAGTTGTAACCGGAAAGAACAGCCTTGATGGCGCTCACCAGTTCGCTCAGATCTTCTTCCTTGCATACATAACCGGATGCGCCGGACTGCATGCAGCGAATACCGAACAGCGTAGGGCATTGCGCGGTCAGTACCAGAGTCTTGAGCGGCGTGCCCATGGCGTTGAAGCGTGCGAGGACTTCCAGGCCGTCGAGTTTGGGGATGCTGATATCGAGGATGATCAGGTCAGGCATGCATTCGCGGACCATTTGCATGGCATCGACCCCGTTATCGGTTTCGCCGACAACCTTGTAACCTTCATGTTCGAGCAGCATTCGAACGGCGAGTCGGATGACGGGGTGATCATCGACAATAAAAACGGAGTTCATAATCAAATCCCATACGTGCGCGAATAAAGCGCGCACCTTAGCTCAGAAAAATGAGCGGCCGCATGAACTCGTATGGCTCTAGCGGCAATATAGGATAAGTCCTACACACTAAAGAGAAATCTACTACGATCAAACTCTGTGCCGCGTAAGGAAGTGTTGCGGTTGTTTGTTTATCTGGATGTTTTAAGTCGCTTGCGAGTGTCGCGTATTCAGCGTGCTGGTTTGAGTTTTTATTCGTTGTTCAATGGATTATCAAACACTGCAGAACCAGTTTAATTGGCAAGCCGCTCGACCGGGCAGTCGTGCTGGCCGGTCGAGCAAAGCGTCACTGTCAGTGACTGGAGCGCCCGGTCATTTCCAGCGCCATGTCACTGGCGTAGCTGTCGGTCATCCCGGCGATGAAGTCGATCATGCGCAGAAATGAAGTGTGCAGCGGTCCGTGGGGATCGGGGGCATTGTTGCCCAGCAGATCGAGAATACGCCGGCTCTTGAACGACGGCGTGCGACCGCCATGTTGCTCCAGCGCTGCGCCGCAGAAGGCATTGAGGAGGATTTCCAGGGTGGTGTAGGCGCCGATTTCGTGCAGCGTCTTGCGCTTGTCCTGGAAAATTTTCTTGCGGGCGATGTCCTTGGCATTCAGCACGCAGCGTTTGGCCGGGCCGTGCATGTGTTCGACGAGGTCACCGTGCAGGGTACCGGCCAGCAGCGCATCCTGTTGCTCGACGAATGCCCGGGCGGCGGCATTGGTCAGGTGCTCGATGGCCTTGCCGCGCAGGATCGCCAGTTTGCGCCGACGTGAATCCAGCGGGCCGAGCTGACGATAGGTTTCCGGCAGATCGTCACCCACCAGACCGAGCAGCAGCGATTCGACTTCCGCGTACTCCAGCAGCTCCATTTCCAGGCCGTCTTCGAGGTCGATCAGCGCATAGCAAATGTCGTCGGCAGCCTCCATCAGGTACACCAACGGGTGACGCGCCCAGCGCTGGTCTTCCAGCTGTGGCAGGCCGAGTTTGTGGGCGATCTGCTCGAGCAGCGGCAGTTCGCTCTGGTAGCAGCCGAACTTGTGTTTCTTGTAACCCAGCGAGTCGGCGTGGCGGGCCGTCCACGGGTATTTCAGATAGGTGCCGAGAGTGGCGTAGGTGAGGCGGGGGCCGCCGTCGAACTGGTGATACTCAAGTTGAGTCAGTACCCGGAAGCCTTGCGCATTGCCTTCGAAATTGAGGAAGTCTCCGCGCTCGGCTTCGCTCATTGCGTCGAGCCAGCCGCGCCCGGCCGCCTGCTGGAACCAGTGACGAATCGCGTCTTCACCGGAATGGCCGAAAGGTGGATTGCCGATGTCATGGGCCAGGCAGGCCGACTGCACCACCATGCCCAGGTCGCTGGGATCGCACCAGTCGGGCAGGGCGCTGCGCAAGGTTTCACCGACGCGCATGCCCAGCGAACGACCCACGCAGCTGACTTCCAGCGAGTGGGTCAGGCGCGTGTGGATGTGATCGTTACTCGACACCGGATGCACCTGGGTCTTGCGTCCCAGACGCCGGAAGGCGCCGGAGAAGATGATGCGGTCATGGTCTTTGTGGAACGGGCTGCGGCCAAGCTCTTGTGGGCTGTGCAGCGGTTTTCCAAGGCGTTCGCGGTTGAGCAGGGTCTGCCAATCCAAGGCTGGTTCTCTCCGTCGGTGACTGGGATGACTGTTGCCCTAGCTTCCCGGTTCGGGCCCTGAGCTGCAAGCGGAACTACAGACCCGCGGCATCAATATCGATCAGCAGCAGTCGTTCGCCGTTATCGAAGAACTGGCCGGCGGTCAGGCAATACTGGTTACTGGTGGCATCGCGGTAGGTGTTGGACAGGGTCAGGCGGCGCTCCTCCCAGCCTTCGGCCAGCAAATGATAGAAGTACGGGCGCCATGACCAGTTGTGCCCCAGGTAACGGTTGTCGGCCACCCAGGCGCTCTGGCGCCACTCAAGGTTCGGCGTCAGTTGCGTGCCGTGGCGATCACACTGATAGAACCGCAGCAGCCACGGAAAAGCATCCAGCTGTGGCAGCGCACTGAGTGGTGCGTGGGCCTGAGCCCAGGCCTGGAGGATCGCCATCAGCTCGCCGAGTTGCTGGCGCATCTGCATCAAGCGCCCACGTTCGGCCAGTTTTTGGCGCACATAACGCTGGCGCAGTTCAGCAAAGCGCTGCACGAAGGCGTCAGTCGGATAGAAGGCTTCCTGCGCCCGGGCGAACAAAAAGCCCTGGACGTAACGCGACCCGCATTCCAGAGCGAAATTGAGTTGTGCCTCGGTTTCCACGCCTTCGGCAATGATCCAGCAACCGGTCTTCTCGGCCATTTGCGCGAGAGCCTTGACCACGTCACTGCTCGGCCCGCCCAACGCTGCGGCCTGAAACAGGCGCATGTCGAGTTTGAGAATGTCCGGCTGCAAGGCCAGCACCCGATCAAGCTGCGAATAACCGGCACCAAAATCATCGATGGCGATCCGTGCACCAGCCTCGCGATAACGAGCGACCACTTCGGCCAGGCGCTGACTGTTGCCGCCCAGTTCAGTGATCTCGAAAACGATGCGTTGCGGATCGACGCCGTGGCGCAGCATCTGCTTGAAGCTGGGCAGGGGCTGATCCGCGCGCAGGCGACTGATCCAGCGCGGCGACATGTTCAAGCTGAGAAACCACTCGGCGGGAGCTTCATGCAGTCGGCTCAGGGCGTTGTCGCGGATCTGGCGGTCGAGGCGCCGCAGGGCGATGGCGGGTGTGCGCGAGTCGGCGAACAGCGGGCCGACCGAGGCCAGTTGACCGTCAGCCTGGCGCAGGCGTCCCAGCGCTTCGACACCGGCAATACGTCCGGTGGCGGTATCGATGAAAGGCTGAAAGCAGGCGAGCGGTTGCCCGTCGATCACGGGGCCTCCTTAGTCGTTCTTGTTCTGGGGGAACCGCGTCAACCGGGTAGGCGCGCGGGATTGAACCTCCGGATAAAGCGGTTCAATCCCGCGGGTATTGCAAGAATGCAGCCAGATGCGCGGGCTCAGCGTTTGCTTGAGCTTTGCATCACCAGTTTGATCAGCGGCCCGAGGCTGGTGCCCAGACGAATCAGCCGGGTCAGACCGCCGACGCCACCGCTTTTCGCGCCTTTGCCGGTGATGAAACCCAGCAGCGTGACCGCCGCCACGCCCCACAGCGGCGCGTGTTTGATGCCGAAACCGTCTTGCAGGTTTTGCGTCATGCCGCGCATGCGCTGCAGGGGTTGCAGCACTTGTCCGGCTTCATGGCGGATTTCCTGGCGATGCATTTCCATGCGCAGGCGGATCAGCGCCTTGCGCATTTCCCGGCGCGAGCTGTTGTGTGGCAGTTCAGGTAGGCTCATGGCAACAGGCGCTCCCGATCGTTGGCCAACTCTTCCAGGGTGCCGTGGAAGGGCGAGGATTCATCGAAGACCGCGGCCTTCAGACGCAATCCACAGAAAGCGGCCGCCAATGTGTAGAACACGCACAGGCCGATGATGGCGGGGAGACGGTAGGTGTCCCAGAACACGATCAGCACCAGTGTCGACAGACCGACCAGCAACAGTAGCGCAAACACCAGCGCCAGACCTGCAAACAGCAACAGGCTGACGGTGCGTGCTTTCTGCTCCTGCAACTCGATGCCGAACAGTTCGACATGGCTGTGCAGCAAACCAAGAACAGCGGCGCCCAGACGCCGCGTGGAGGAGGTGGTGCCCGACCCCGGGCCGGATTCGCCGATCGACATGATCAGCGCCGAGTGGCCAGCAGGCCAATCAGAAATCCTACCCCGGCGGCGATGCCCACCGACTGCCAAGGGTTGGCCGAGACGTAGTCTTCGGTGGCGGTGACGGCGGCCTGGCCGCGATCACGCAGAGTGTCTTCGGTCAGCTTCAGGGTTTCGCGGGCGCGCAGCAGGCTGTCGTGGATCTGTTCGCGCAGCTCATCGGCCTGATCGCCCGCCAGCGTCGCGGTGTGCTCGAGCAACCGTTCGGTGTCGGCGACCAGAGTCTGGAAGTCGTTCATCAGGATTTCTTGAGCGGTCTTTGCCTTGATGCTGGGCATGGGTGGATCTCCGTAAGTGACGTCTGAAGCGTTCGAGTATGAGCCTTGCGCGAAGGTTCAGTACAAATGACTGGTACAGCTTTTGCTATGTCGTGGTGCGTCTTGCTGCCGCCGTGCGCTGTTGGCGGGCGTAGATGCAGGAAAACCTTAACTCAAATAATCCTGGTTCGTGTCAGGACATCGACCGTGTGCGCCAAAGCGGTTCATCGCAGCTCCAGCGCGGTGCCCGCAAAGGCGCAACTTGGTGCATGAATTGTCCGCGCGAACCGCTTTGGTGCCTTTTTAGCCTTCAGGTCTGCCTCTTTATGGAAAATCTGCAAAGCGCTGTGGACACGCTGGTTCACAGCTCCAACACGTTGTTCATTCTGATCGGTGCGGTGATGGTACTGGCGATGCACGCCGGTTTCGCCTTCCTTGAAGTCGGCACGGTTCGCCAGAAGAACCAGGTCAACGCGCTGTCGAAGATTCTCAGCGACTTCGCGGTCTCGACCCTGGCCTATTTCTTTATAGGCTATTGGATCTCTTACGGGGTGACCTTCATGCAACCGGCGGCGGTACTCAGTGCCGATCACGGTTATGGGCTGGTGAAGTTTTTCTTCCTGCTGACCTTCGCTGCAGCGATCCCGGCAATCATTTCCGGCGGCATCGCCGAGCGCGCACGATTCGTTCCGCAACTGTGCGCGACGGCGCTGATCGTGGCGTTCATCTACCCGTTTTTCGAAGGCATGATCTGGAACGGCAACTACGGTCTGCAAGCCTGGCTGACGGCGCGGTTTGGCGCTGCGTTCCATGATTTCGCGGGTTCGGTGGTGGTTCACGCCATGGGCGGCTGGCTGGCGCTGGCGGCAGTGTTGTTGCTCGGCCCGCGCAACGGGCGTTATCGCGACGGGCGTCTGGTGGCGTTTGCGCCGTCGAGCATTCCGTTTCTGGCGCTGGGTTCGTGGATTCTGATTGTCGGCTGGTTCGGCTTCAACGTGATGAGCGCGCAGACCTTGCAGGGCGTCAGCGGCCTGGTCGCGGTCAATTCGTTGATGGCGATGGTCGGCGGCACGGTGGCGGCACTGATCGTCGGGCGCAACGACCCGGGCTTTTTGCACAACGGCCCATTGGCCGGGCTGGTGGCGATCTGCGCCGGTTCCGACCTGATGCATCCGGTGGGGGCCTTGGTCACCGGCGCGATTGCCGGTGCGCTGTTTGTCTGGTGCTTTACCGCGGCGCAAGTCAAATGGCGCATCGACGATGTGCTGGGCGTCTGGCCGCTGCACGGACTGTGCGGGGTGTGGGGCGGGATCGCCTGCGGCATCTTCGGCCAGAGCGCGCTCGGTGGCCTGGGGGGCGTCAGCCTGATCAGCCAGTTGATCGGTACCGCGCTGGGTGTAGTGGTCGCGTTGATCGGCGGATTCGCCGTCTACGGTTTGATCAAGGCGTTGCACGGCCTGCGCCTGAGTCAGGAGCAAGAGTATTACGGCGCCGACCTGTCGCTGCACAAGATCGGCGCGGTGAGTCAGGATTAGGTTTCCTCATCGTTGGTGCCGGGGTAAAACCCGTGCAGCAGGCGATAACGGTCACTGCGCACCTGATCGACTCGTTCTTGTACCTGGCGCGCCGGCAGACCGAGCATGATCAGTGCGTGGGAGCCGAGCATCAGGCTCGATTCCAACAGCTCCGGCACCACTTCGGTGGCGCCGGCAGCCTTGAGTTCCGCCCATTGGCTATCGTCGCGGGTGCGCACCAGTATTGGCACCTGATCATTGTGGCGGCGGGCTTCCTTGAGAATGCGCAGGGCAACCTCGCCTTGATCCACCGCGATCACCACCAGCCGTGCGCGCAACAGTCCGACGGCGATCAGCAGATCGGCGCGGGAGGAATCGCCGTAATGCACATTGCTTTCACCGACAGCGGCTTCCTGGATCCGCACGGGATCGTTGTCCAGTGCGATGTAAGGCTGATTGGCATTGCGCATGAAGCGGCCGATGGACTGGCCGACCCGCCCGTATCCGCAAATCACCACATGCTTGTCGAGGTCGGCGTTGAGCGCGCTGATCTCTTCGATTTGCGCTTCCTGGTTCGGCTTGCGGTGCAGGCGCAAGGCAATCTTCGGTGCCGCGCGCAGCAACAACGGGGTCAGCAGCATCGAGCAGAACGTTGCTGCGAGCAGCAGGCCGCCCAGCTCGGCAGGCAGCATCTGGTTTTGCTGCATCTGTGCCATCAACGCGAAACAGAACTCACCGCCCTGCGCCAGGGCCAGGCCGCTGCGCCAGGCGGTTTCGTGATCGCTGCCGCGCCACTTCACCAGTAGCGCCACGACCGTGCCCTTGATCAGCATCAGGCCGAGGGTCAGGCCGATGATCAGCACGCTGTGGCTGACGAACAGTTGCAGATCGATCAGCATGCCGATGCTGACGAAAAACACCCCGAGCAGAATGTCGCGAAAAGGCCGGATGTCGGCCTCGATCTGGTGGCGATAGTGGCTCTCGCCCAGCAACATGCCGGCCAGAAATGCGCCGAGGGCAGGGGACAGGCCCAACAGGTGCGTCAGCCATGCAGTGAGCAGCACAATCACCAGCGCCAGCAGCACGAACAATTCCGCCGAGCGCGAAGCGGCCACTTCATGGAACAGCCGTGGCAGCAACCAGCGGCTGGCCAGCAGCAAACCGAAAAACAGCACCACGGTTTTCGCCAGGGTCAGCGGCAGTGCCCAGTACCAGGCTTGCGCGCTGCTGCCGGCGAACACCGGCACCAGCGTCAGCAGCAACACCGCGACCACGTCCTGAAACAGCAATACGCCGACCGCGTTCTGCCCGTGACTACTGAACACTTCGCCGAGGCTGCTCAACTCCTTGGTGACAATCGCCGTCGAGGACAACGACAGCCCTGCGCCGAGCAGCAGGGCCGGAGTCACCGGCATGCCCAGCAGGATCAACACCAGCCCCAGCAACCCGGTGCTGAGCAACACCTGTTGGCTACCCAGACGAAATACCACCTGGCGCAGCGCAATCATTTTCGACAGGGAGAATTCGAGACCCAGCGAAAACAGCAGGAACACCACGCCCAGTTCGGCCACGTCAGGCAGGTGTTCGCTCTCGTTGACCCAGTCGAATGCGGTCGGCCCCACCATCAGGCCCACGCAGAGATAGCCCAGCACTGGCGGCAAGCGCAGGCGGCGGAACAGGGCAATCATCACCAGGGATGAGGCGAGGATGATCAACAGGTTGGCAAACACAAGACACTCCGATGTCAGGCTCTGGCTGTTCAAGCGTAGAGGCAAAAAGCGCGGGAGCATCGCCTGATTGGCTTTTCTGCGGACTGATTTGCGTCAGGGTTTACGTATTTGGTGTCGCGTCCGGTCCTTTGGACAGTAGCGGCTCGACGGGGTTTCGAGGCGGGCCTAGAATGAACTCTCATTTTTCCGGTTGAGCGATCATGCCTCCTGAATGTCAGTTGTTCGGTACGCTTGGATGCCATCTGTGTGAGTTGGCAGAAGCCGAGTTGATGCCTTTTGTCGAGCACGGTCTGCTGGTGGAACTGGTGGATATCGCCGACTATGAATCCTGGTTCGAGGCTTACAGCCTGCGGATTCCGCTGCTGCGCCGGGTCGATACCGGAGCAGAGCTGGGCTGGCCGTTCAATGCTGACCAGGTGGTGGCTTTCTTGCGCTGAGCCGTTTCTTCGGTGACGCACCACTGCTTTCCGCCGGTCGCGACCGTGCATCCTACCCTTGGCACTCTGCGGTTTATTCGGTTACTGTATGTCTATACAGTAATTGGGTTGACCTGCTGCTTTTCATGACTTGAGCAGGTGAAACCGGCAGTCAGAGGGACGAACCGTGGTCAATGTCGAACAGTTGAAGAACAGCGTGAACCGGATGTCGGTTGACGTGGTGCGCGAGGCGGTCCTTGAGCTGCGTCTGGACGGGCTGGTCACGGAGGGCAAGACGCCATTCAACAAGCTGCATTTCAACACCTGTTTTGCCGAAATCGAAGCGCTGTTCCAGCGTGCCGGTTATCACAGACAACTGGATGTTGTCGGCTATCAGGGGTTGCTGTACGCCTTGTATGACCCAGGGCGCTGGGAAGCGGTCGACGTGCTGCGTTGGCTCAAGGAGTTCACCGAAGCCGCAGCGCTCAAGTCGATCCCGGCCTGAGGCTGGCGGCGGAATCTGCACTAGGTTCGTATCGTTCAGTGTTGGATAATGCCGACCTGCATTGAGGGTTCGAATTTCCGTATGTCCACACCAACATTTTCCGCTGCTCAGAATCAGGCCAGCACCCTTTATCTGCCGCCAGGCGCCTGGCTCACCGTGCTTGATTGTCTGTGTGAGCATTTCAGTGCGATCAGTCGCGAGCAATGGCTGGACCGGATCGCCCGGGGGCGGGGGCTGGATGGTCAGGGCCAGCCGATTGCACTGGACCTGGCGTACAAGGAAGGTCTGCGCATTCACTACTTCCGTGAAGTGCCGGATGAAAAACCGATCCCGGTGCTCGAGTCGATACTCTATGCGGACGAACATCTGGTGGTGGCGGACAAGCCGCATTTTCTGCCGGTGACGCCGGCCGGCGAGTATGTCGAGCAAACGTTGCTGCGCAGACTGATCCGTCGCCTGGACAATCCGCACCTGGTGCCGTTGCACCGCATCGACCGGCACACGGCGGGGCTGGTGATCTTCTCGGCCAATCCGCAGACCCGTTCGGCTTATCAGTCGCTGTTCCCGACCCGGCAGATCGATAAACGCTATGAAGCGATCGCCCGTGCGCTGCCGGAACTGGAATTTCCCCTGGTGCACAAAAGTCGTCTGATCGATGGCGAACCGTTCTTCCGCATGCAGGAAGGGGCCGGTGTCGCCAATACCGAAACGGCGGTGGAGGTCCGGGAAAAGAACGGCGGTCTGTGGCGCTATGGGCTGTACCCGGTGACCGGCAAGAAGCATCAGTTGCGGGTGCACATGACCGCACTCGGGGCGAGTATCTGCAACGACCCGTTTTACCCTGACGTGTTGAAAGACGTTGAGGATGACTACGCCAATCCATTGAAGCTGCTGGCGCAGGGGTTGCGGTTTGTTGACCCGGTGACGGGCGAAGAACGGTCATTCGAGAGCCAGATCACCCTGCAGTGGTGACGCCACCTACTTTTCCCGCGCCCATGAAAAAGCCCGCAGCAATGCGGGCTTTTCTGTATCCGGTGTCGACGTAAAGCTTACAGCTCTTTAACGGTGCGAACCTGATCCTTGTTGATACGGGTATGTTTGCCATCCAGTTGCTTGAACTCGTAGAAACCCGAATCTTCGTCATATTTAGGGGTGTCGACGGCCTGGATTTCGCGACCGTCATTCAAGGTGATCACTGTTGGCGAGGAGCAACCTGCGAGAGTTGCCAGGCCCAGTGCGAGCATGAAAGTGGCGAGGGTCCGTTGAGTCATGGGTGTGTCTCCGAATGGGAATACTTTTGGTTACTAAGCTTGAGACGTATACAAGGCGTGAGAGTTCCTTGAATGATTTCAGTCTGACACAGTGTTATGCGCATTTAACAGTTCAGGGGTGTTCAGGTTGGCCAGTCGCGGGTCATTGTCCGGGCATTGCAGGGCAGTGGCGCCGAGGTTGCGCATGACCCGGCCGGGGCTTCGTTCGCCGGCGTTCCAGGCGGTTTCGAACGCAGACAAAAGGGCCACCGGAATCACGCACAGCAGGGGTTCCCAGTGGTCGTCATGACGCAACATTAAAGGTTTGTCAGGAAACTTGCCGGCTGTTGCACGCATGTCGTGCAACAGCGCGGCGTCGATGCGCGGCACATCGCAGGGCAAGATCAGCACGTGCGGCAAACGCGCGGCCTTGAGTCCCGCGAGGATGCCGGCCAACGGGCCGGGAAAGTCGCCTTCCTCATCGCTCACCAGTTGGTCGGCGTATTCGGCATAACGCTCGCGATTACGATTGCAGGAGATGATCAGATCGTCGGTCAGTGGCCGTACCTGGCGCTGCAAATGCGCAATCAGCGGTTCACCTTGCCATTCGACCAGGCCTTTGTCCTGGCCGCCCATGCGCGGGCCGCGTCCGCCCGCCAGGAGCAGAATGGAGCAGGGGGGCAGTGGCGTGTTCAAGGTCATGGCAGCTCTCCAGCAGGGCGGCGAAAAATTCAGGCGCTGTGATATAACACCGGGCTGTTTCTCCTACAACTGGACGAGCCTAATGAAAGCCAAGGCCGATGTACCTTTTGTACCGCTGAATATTGCGGTGCTGACTGTCAGCGATACCCGAACCCTGGAAACCGACACCTCAGGCCAGGTCTTTGTCGACCGCCTGACCGCTGCCGGCCACCGACTGGCCGAACGGGTCTTGCTCAAAGATGACCTGTACAAGATCCGCGCGCAAGTTGCCCACTGGATTGCCGAGGACGTGGTGCAGGTCGTGCTGATTACCGGCGGCACCGGTTTCACCGGGCGTGACAGCACACCGGAAGCCGTGGCATGTCTGCTCGACAAGCAGGTCGACGGCTTTGGCGAATTGTTCCGCCAGATATCGGTGGCCGACATCGGCACCTCGACCGTGCAGTCGCGGGCACTGGCAGGGCTGGCCAATGGCACGCTGGTGTGCTGCCTGCCAGGTTCGACCAACGCAGTACGCACCGGTTGGGACGGCATTCTGGCCGAGCAACTGGATTCGCGGCATCGTCCCTGCAACTTCGTACCGCACCTGAAACAGGCGGCGCCTTGTGAATCCCGTGGGTAAGCCGGGCAAGACTGGCAGCCTGATGCCTGTCGAAGACGCGCTGGCCCGCCTGCTGGCAATGGCCGACGCCGCACAGATTGTCGAGCGTGAGTTCCTGCCGTTGGCTGAGGTAGAAGGGCGAGTGCTGGCCGAAGACTTGATTTCGACCCTTGACCTGCCGCCCTGGCCAAACAGTGCCATGGATGGTTATGCGCTGAATCTCGCTGACTGGACGGGCGAGCCTTTGCCGGTCAGCCAGAAAGTGTTCGCCGGGCAGGCGCCCGAGCCTTTGAAACCCGGCACCTGTGCACGAATCTTCACCGGTGCACCTGTGCCTGCCGGAGCGGATTGCGTGGAGATGCAGGAAAACGCCGAGGTTCAGGACGATGGCCGGGTGCGCTTTACCGAAACCATGACCGTTGGCCAGAACATTCGCCCGCAGGGCCAGGAAACCACCGTCGGTGAGTTGATCCTGCCGGCAGGGACGCGGTTGGGGCCGATCGAGCAAGGTTTGTCGGCGTCGCTGGGTTGCGCCGGACTCAATGTGGTGCGCAAGGTGCGGGTGGCGGTGCTGTCAACCGGTGATGAACTGGTCGAGCCAGGCCAGGCGTTGGGCCCAGGCCAGATCTACAACAGCAACCGGGTGGTGTTGTGCAGTTGGTTGCAGCGCCTGGGTTGTGAGGTGATCGATGCCGGTATTCTTCCGGACAATCTGGATACCACCCGTGCACGTCTGGGCGAGTTGCAGGATGTCGACCTGATTCTCTCGACGGGAGGAGTCTCGGTTGGCGAAGCGGATTTTCTTGGCATCGCGTTGAGGGAAGAAGGTGAACTGGCGCTGTGGAAACTGGCAATCAAACCAGGAAAACCGCTGACGTTCGGCCATTTTCGCAATGTGCCGGTCATCGGTCTGCCCGGTAATCCCGCCTCGACGCTGGTGACCTTCGCTTTGCTCACACGGCCTTACCTGTTACGGCGTCAGGGTGTGCAGGACGTCGAACCGCTGAAGTTCACGGTTCCGGCCGGCTTCGTCTGGCCTGTCGCGGGCAATCGGCGTGAATACTTGCGCGGTCGACTCGAGCAGGGGCGAGCAATCGTCTACCGCAATCAAAGTTCAGGAGTACTGCGTAGCGCGGCCTGGGCAGATGGATTGGTAGAAGTGCTGGAAGGACGCACGCTGGTCGAGGAGGATCGAGTTGTCTTCATTCCTCTGAGTGATCTGCTCGGCTGATCCCCGCCCTCCAAGTGCAGGCTCGACCGATCAGCGTCGAAGCCTGCATTCCCCAATCAATGGCTCATCAGTGTGACCAACTGATCGAACCGGCTATTGGCGACCCACCCAAGCAGCCCCAATACCACCGCTGTTGCACCCGCCGAATAGGCGAGGCGGTGCTTGATGGTTTTGACATCGCCGCGGACTTCATCCATATCCCGGCGAATGTATTTGAGGTGGGTTTCCAGTTCGGTCACGCGCGGCTCCATATCAACTTCTCCAGTGGTTCTGGCGCTCTTTTTGAAATCGGATTTGTGACTGACGCGACTTTCGGTGAGAGAGTCCACCGGACTGGTTGAGATTCTGGCTTCATGGCTGTGCATGGAAATGCCCGTCGGCTGTTTCAAATGTAAGCTCGCTAACCTCTCCATGATTCAAACTGTTACCCGCTACGAGGGTGTATCCACTCATGACCTGCACATCCTTGTGTTGTTAAATCGAAGATTGATACCACCTGCACACGGTGAATCAATGATCGCGGCGGGTCAATTGAGCCGATTCCTCACATGTTGTAAGAAAAAATACCGCTGTGTAGGACGCAACAGATCAGTCGCTTGAATTAAAAGTGATTCTTGCGGCTTTTTTGCGTGCGCCAGTGGTCAAGATGTTTCAGACCGATTCAGCCGTGGGGAGTAATCGTTATGAGTGAACGCAGGGCGCTGTTGATTCTGCATGGCAAGCAGGCACTCAATGAGGCGGTTCGCGCCGCCGTCGAAGGCAAACGCAAGCAGGGCTGGGAGTTGGCGGTGCGCCTGACTTGGGAGGCTGGTGACGCTCAGCGTCTGGTACAAGAGGCATTGGCGGACGGGTACAGGCAGATTATCGCCGGCGGCGGGGACGGTACGTTACGCGATATCGCCGAAGCGCTCGCCGCGCATCCGCATCAGGCCAGCCTGGTGCTGTTGCCGCTGGGGACCGCCAACGATTTTTGCCGCGCAGCGGGGATCCCGCTGGAGCCGGCCGAGGCGCTTGAGTTGCTGGATGTGCCGCCGCGAGACATCGACCTGGGCGAAGTCGGCGGGCAGATCTTCCTGAACATGGCGACGGGCGGTTTCGGCAGCCAGGTCACGGCCAATACGTCTGAGGATCTGAAAAAAGTGCTCGGCGGGGCCGCCTATCTGTTCACCGGCCTGTCGCGGTTCAGCGAGTTGCACGCGGCCTACGGCGAACTGCATGGGCCGGATTTTCACTGGAGCGGTGAACTGCTGGCGCTGGGCATCGGCAATGGCCGCCAGGCCGGCGGTGGACACGTATTGTGTCCGCAGGCATTTGCCGACGATGGTCTGTTGGATATCAGCATCCTGCCGGCGCCACAAGAGTTGGTCGGCACGCTGAAGAATCTGCTCAGTGATGGTTTCGGCCTCGACAATATGTTTGTGCGAGCCCGCTTGCCCTGGGTCGAAATCAAAGTTGCCGAGGGGCTCTACATCAACCTTGACGGCGAGCCGCTGGAGGGTGAAAGCCTGCGTTTCGAGGCGCGCCCGGCAGCTTTGCAGGTGCATTTGCCGGAGCACTCGCCGCTGTTGGGCGGTGCTCGGTCGATCAGTCGTCGAGGCTGATGATCTGTTCGCGCACCGCGAACAGCACCAGACCCGCCACGTCGTAAATCTGCAGGCGTTTCATGATCTGCGAGCGGTGGGTTTCGACGGTCTTGATGCTCAGGCCCAGGCCGTTGGCGATTTCCCGAGTGGATTTGCCGCGCACGATCAATCGCAGAATCTCCAGCTGACGGGCCGTCAGGTTGTGCGAGTCGGCCACTTCCGGCTGGTTTTTCTGCGTGCGGGTCAGCGCCTGGTTGATCACCGTATGGGCGATCGCCGGGCTCAGGTAGCGCTCGTTGTTACGCAGCGCTTCAAGGGCATGTTCAAGCTCGGTGGCGGTGGTGTCCTTGAGCAGATAACCGTGCGCACCGGACTCCAGTGCCTGCATGATCAGCGCCGGGTCGGTGTGCATCGACAGGATCAGCACCTTGCTTTGTGGACGTACCCGCTTGAGCCGTTGCAGGGCTTCCAGGCCACCGGTTTCCTTCATCGAGATATCCAGCAAGACGATGTCGGGCGTCAGTTGCTCGACCATTTCGAGCAGCTGCGAGCCATCGCTGGCTTCGCCAATGACCGCGTAACCGGGAATATCGAGCACCAGAGCGCGTACGCCGGCCCTGATCAGCGAGTGGTCATCCACCAGAAGTAAGTTACAAGTCAACGCATAACCTTATTCGTACTGGCCCGCTCGAGTGCACGGGGCGCCCAGGGGAATAGTGCTTCGATTTGAGTGCCTTTGCCCGGCTCGCTGATGACGTTCAACGTGCCGCCCAACTGTTCGATTCGTTCGGCCATCCCGGCCATGCCACGTTGTCCTTCGCGGCCCGGATCGGCGGCAGGCGCAAATCCCAGTCCATCGTCACTGATAAACAACGTCAGACCTTGCGGCAGGCGTTGTACGCGAATCAGCAGGTTTTTTGCCTGCGCGTGACGCAGAATGTTGGTGACCGCTTCCTGGGTAATGCGAAAGGCCGCGACCGCCATTTCTTCCGGGATGCCAGTGAGCCGTTGCTGGCAATCGAGGCTCCAGTGCACCGGGGTGTTCGCCAGGGTCTTGAGCAAGTGCGCGCGCAGGCTGGCCTCCAGGCCGAGGCTGGTCAGTTGGCGCGGGTTGAGAATGGCTGAAACATCGCGCACTTTGTTGAGGGTTTCTTCAAGCGTTTCGCAAAGCGTCGAGCACTGTTCTTGCAGGTCTTGCGGCAGACGTCTCTTCAGCCATTCGCTTTGCAGCTTGGCAGCGGTCAACAACTGGCCGATATCGTCATGCAGTTCGCGACTGAGCCGGTGCCGCTCGTTCTCCTGGACTTCGAGCAGACGGTCCGCGAGTTCTTGAGGCTGGAACTTGATCGATTTGCGTGACAGTCGATATTGCACCCAGACACAGGCAGTGGCTGCGATATTCAACAGCAGCAAACCCAGTGACAGTGGCGCTGAAAAACCATAGGTCAGCAGGCTGCCGACGGTTGCGATGACACACAATATAAGTGTGAACCGGCGTGCATTTTCCCGGGAGGGTGGCCATGTGCTGATTGACTTGAGACTGGCGTACATAACGGATGGAGCCAATGGATGTTCGCTGCGGGCAGACCGGCCGGTGGCGGGCAGATCTCTGTCTGAAAATGCTGTCAATTATGTTATTGATTTTAACCAGGTTCAGTGAACGATACTTGACCGCCAAGTATCGGTGGATACCTGTCATTGAATCAATGTGCCATTAATTGAAAGCAACTAACGGCCGGCATAATACCACTTAAGATACCGTTGGTCGCGTTGCCATATATGTCCAATGAGTCAGGAAAGACGCCTGTTGGACGCGAGTTCCATAATGGAAAAAGTCGCTTTGTTGCGCTCGATAGATATCGATGTCACTCGAAGTTGCTCGTTATGCGGGCACAGGAAAACCCTGAGGTTGCGGGAAAATATCCGCTTCGGTCAGGTGTGATTATTTGATTCGCCTTGTCGCTGGCAGGTATGAACTATTCAATTGCGACATTCGGCGATTCGGATCCACAGCCTCGGTTTGCGTATTAACAGTGGCCAATCAGGCCTGACGCTCCGAGTAGGGCGTGAGCGACAGCGATCGGGTCGAGAGCGGCGGCTGAAACTGGCTTTGGCCTACCTGAAATGCAAAGGCTTCGATCAGAGAGGTCTGTTCGCTGTCATCAAGGCTCAACTGGCCGGTGTTCTGATCAACCAGTTCGATTTGCCAGGCCATCAGAGTGAAGCAGTCTTTGAGCGCATCCAGTGCCTGAGCGTGCAGATCGATATGATCCGGCGCATGGTTGAGCAAGCTGTGAATGTGCAGGGAAAACCCGGAAACCGCTTCCAGCGCCAACGCTTGAGCCCGGCCTGCGAGTTTTAGCAGGGTGTTGAGCATGCAGTCGATCGCGTCCTTGTCGTTGCTGATCAGTTGCAGGTGGCTCAGGCATTCTTCGGATTTGGCCAGGAGTGTTTCTGCCTCGACGAGAAATTCGGGAAAGCGTTGCGCCCAGTCTTTACGGTCGATTGGCATGCTTATCTCCACAGCGTCATGTCTGATGAGGGAATGCCGTGTGTGTCGACGATCGTGAATCGTCGCGAGATCGCGCCCCGGCGTGCAAGTGCACAAGCTGAGGGTTTCGAGAGGATGCGTTTCCACCGAACTGCGATCGCACACAATAGCCTGACTCCGTTCATGCAATGAGAATGGCGTCACATTAATGGCTATTGGATATTGCGAACATCAGGTTAGGCCTGATTGTTACTAGGGGATTCCCTTACGCGCGGGAACCTGTGGCGCAAACCGTGGTCGCGCCAGAAGAGAATGTAGCAGATGAAATCACCGAGCCAGTAAAGCATGATGTTAATGTGACATCAATGCCCGTGTGTGGCATTTTGATAGTGATTTGTGCGGGGATCAAGATTCGCCATAAACAGCCGATAACCCCTCTTAATGAATTCATCAGAACAAGCCCAGGAGTCATTGATGGCCGGCATTCTCGACACGGTAGACCAACGCACGCAACTGGTGGGTGAGAATCGCCTGGAAATTCTCATGTTTCGACTGGCCGGACGCCAATTGTTCGCGATCAACGTGTTCAAGGTTCAGGAAGTTCTGCAACTGCCGAAGCTGACCCTGATGCCCCAGCGCCACCCGTTTGTCTGCGGCGTGGTCAACCTGCGTGGCCAGACGCTGCCGGTGATCGACCTGTCCCAGGCGATCGGCATGCGTCCGCTGGTGCCGGGCCCGAACAGCACCATCATCGTCACCGAGTACAACCGTTCGGTGCAGGCCTTCCTCGTCGGTGGCGTGGATCGCATCGTCAACATGAACTGGGAAGCCATTCTGCCGCCGCCAACCAGCGCCGGTCGCCAGCATTACCTGACTGCGATCAGCAAGGTCGACGAGCAACTGGTGGAAATCATCGACGTCGAGAAAGTCCTCGCCGAAATCGTCCCGTACAACGCCAAGGTCTCGCGCGACAAACTCGACGATCCGGTGCTGGAACGTGCCCGTGGCCGCGAAGTGTTGCTGGTGGACGACTCCAATGTTGCGCTCTCGCAACTGCGCGACACCCTCGGTCAGCTCGGGGTGAAAATGCACATTGCCAGCGATGGTCTGAAGGCGCTGAACATGCTCAAGGCCTGGGCCGATACCGGTGTGCACATGACCGACAAGCTGCTGATGGTGTTCACCGACGCGGAAATGCCGGAAATGGACGGCTATCGCCTGACCACCGAAATCCGCAACGACCCACGGCTGCGTGGCCTGTACGTGGTGTTGCACACCTCGCTGTCCGGCAGCTTCAACGACTCGATGGTGAAGAAGGTCGGCTGCGATAACTTCCTCTCCAAGTTCCAGCCGGACAAGCTGGTCGACGTGGTGCGTCAGCGTCTGATGCTGGATGAAGTGCCGGCCTGACGAAACCCTGTGGCGAGGGGATTTATCCCCGATGCGCTGCAAAGCGGCCCCACTTGAATCAACGAAGCGGGACTGCTGCGCAATCCATCGGGGATAAATCCCCTCGCCACAACAATATTTGCAGGGGCGTGCATCAGGCTTTGATTCACAGATAAAGCTCGTATAGGGTAGTTTTTTTAGGCACCAGGGAGCTGGCCATGCTGCGTCTGAGCGCGCTTTATCGTTACCCGTTGAAATCCGGCAAGCCGGAGATTCTGCAATCGATTGGCCTGGACAAGCTGGGCCTTGAAGGGGATCGACGCTGGATGCTGGTGGACGAGGCCAGCGGGCGCTTTCTGACGCAGCGGGCCGAGGCGAAAATGAGTCAGCTGTCGGCGCTGTGGAATGCCCAGGGCGGGCTGACCCTGAGCGCGCCCGGGCATGTGGCACTGGATGTGCCGTTGCCGGAGGAAGATACCGACCTGCGCGGCGTGACCATTTGGCGCGACACCTTGCGCGTACCGGATGCCGGTCACGCAGCGGCCCGTTGGCTCAGCGATTTCATTGGCAAACCTACCCGGCTGGTGCAGGTACCGTTGAACCGCGCCCGCATGACTCAGTCCGGTTATGGCCATGAGGACGATCAGGTCGCGTTCGCCGATGGTTTCCCGCTGTTGCTGATCGGCGAGGCGTCGTTGCAGGATCTGGTGCAAAAGGTCGGGCGACCGCTGGAGATGTTGCGTTTTCGGCCGAATCTGGTGATCGAAGGCGGCGCGGCGTTCGCCGAAGATGGCTGGAAGCGGATCCGTATCGGCGATGTCGAGTTTCGGGTGGTGAAGCCTTGCTCGCGCTGCATTCTGACCACCATCGATCCGCAGACTGGCGAGCGCAGTGCTGATCGCGAACCGCTGGCAACCTTGCAGAAATACCGCGCCCAGGCCGATGGCGCGATGTTCGGCCAGAACCTGGTCAATGACAGTAATGGTCAGTTGGAAGTCGGAATGCCGGTGGAAATCCTCGAGTAACCGTTCCTGAAATGAAAATGCCCGTGTCCATGGACACGGGCATTTTTTTGCGCCGGGGAAACCTGCAGCGTTAGCCGCGGTATTCGCACAGGTAAGCGGTGTCGACGGCGACTTTCAGCTGGAACTTGCTGTTGGCCGGTACGTTGAACTGGCTGCCGGCGGCGAAGGTTTCCCAGTCGCTGCTGTCCGGCAGTTTGACGGTCAGTGCGCCGGAGACCACGTGCATGATTTCACGCTGAGCGGTGCCGAATTCGTATTCGCCCGGGGCCATGACGCCGATGGTCGCCGGACCTTCAGCGGTGCCAAAAGCGATCGACTTGACGGTGCCGTCGAAGTACTCGTTGACTTTGAACATGGGCGATTCCTCTCGAAAAGGGCAAAAAAAGGGTTAAAAAGGCTGGCCAGTATGCACAAGGCGCCTGGCGCCGTCACCTGCGGCGAGTTCCCGCCCTGACGCTAGAGTGGCAACACCAACGGCAACAACCGCGCGGTATTGCGTGCGTCCTCCAGTGCTCGGTGCTGTTGACCGCTGAACTGCATGCCAGCCAGTTGCAGCGCACCATTGAGCCCCAACGGCCGGTCCAATCGCCGGGCCTTGGCAAAGCGCTGTTTGAGGTTCATGTGTGGCACCCGGCTTAACACGGTGTCGAGTTGCAGGCGCTGCCATTCCTGGAGCAACTGCTTGCGGTCGTAGTCGCCCCAACTGGCCCAGCCTTCGAGGCGCGTCTGGTGTTGCGCGAGCCAGCGTTCGAAGGCCGGCCAGACCTCGGTCAACGGCTGCGCAGCGTCGATATTGGCCTGGGTGATGTGCGTGAGCTCACGACAGAACGGCGTCAGCAACGGCCGTCGTGTCGGTTTGACAAAGCGTTGAAAGTGATCCTGCTCGCGACCGGCACGATCGACCAGCGTGGCACCGATTTCGATGATTTCCATTTCCGTAACCGGCCAGCCACCTTCATCCGTGGTGGCCTCCAGATCAATCACCAGCCAATGGGGCATCGCAGGTTTCCTGATTTACGCGTCCTGATAGATCAGAGCGTAGTCAAACCTTGCGTTTGCGCCTGGCGACTCACTCGACCTGCAATAGAACCTGACGATTTTTTACCTGATCGCCGACCTTGACCTGCATCCGCTTGAGCACGCCGTCGATGCCGGCCTTGAGCGGGTGCTCCATTTTCATTGCCTCCAGCACCACCAGCAACTGACCCTTGCTGACCGGGCTGCCTTCGCTGACCAACACGTCGACGATAGCACCGTCCATCGGCGCCTTCAGCGTGCCGGAGCTGACGCTGCTCTGACTGCTGATCAGTGCATGAGTTCGATCCTCCAGCCGCAGGTTGCCTGGATGGGTGAACAACCAGAGCGCTTCGCCCTCCAGCCGATAGGCGTGACGCTGGCGCAGGCCGTCGATTTCCAGTGTCCTCGAGCGCTCGTCGCCATCGATAACCTGCAACGCCAGCGAGCGCTGCATGACGGTCACGGTGAAGTGGCCATCGCTGCCCGCCAGCAGTTGCAGCGTCCAGTCCTGATCTTCGAGGCCGAGGCGGTAATTGAGCGGCACCCCGGCATTGTTGCGCCAGCCCTTGAGCGATGCGCGATGCGCCTGCGCTCCGGCCTGGTAAAACAGCACGGCAGCAATGGCCAGTTGCTCGGCGCCGGGGGCGTAGGCGTGCAGGCAAGGGTGGTCAGTGAAGTGTTGGGCGATGAACGCGGTGCTGAATTCGCCACGGATGAATTGCGGATGTTGCAGCAGGCTGACCAGCAAACGCTGGTTGCTCTGGACGCCGAGCAGCACGCTGTCCTGCACCGCACGCAGCAGCTTGCGCCGCGCCTCCTCGCGGGTGGCACCGTGGGCGATCAGTTTGCCGAGCATCGGGTCGTAGAAAGGGCTGACCGACTGGCCTTCGAGCAAGCCATGGTCGATCCGCGCCCCCGCGCTCAATGCCGGTTCCCAGGCCTTGATAAGCCCGGTCTGCGGCAGGAAATTCTGCGTCGGGTCTTCGGCATACAGACGCACTTCCATGGCGTGGCCGTTGAGGGTGACCTGATCCTGGGTCAATGGCAGTCGCTGCCCCTCGGCGACAGCCAGTTGCCAGGCGACCAGATCCAGCCCGGTGATCAGTTCGGTGACGGGATGCTCGACCTGCAGTCGGGTGTTCATTTCCAGAAAGTAGAATTGCCCACGGGTATCGAGCAGAAACTCAACCGTGCCGGCACCCACATAATTCACCGCGCGGCCAGCCTTGAGCGCCGCTTCGCCCATGGTCTGGCGCAACGCCTGAGTCATGACCGGGCAGGGGGCTTCCTCGATGACTTTCTGGTGGCGACGTTGCACCGAGCAATCGCGCTCGCCCAGATAGATCAGGTTGCCATGGCAGTCGCCGAACAGTTGCACCTCGACGTGCCGCGGTTCGATCAGCGCCTGTTCGAGGATCAGTTCGTCACTGCCGAAACCGTTCAACGCCTCGGAGCGCGCCGTGCGCAATTGCGCCGGCAGCTCGTCGCTGCTGTGCACCAGACGCATGCCGCGTCCGCCGCCCCCGGCACTGGCTTTGATCATCAGCGGATAGCCGATGCGTTCGGCTTCGCGCAACAGCGTTGCGTCGTCCTGGGCGGCGCCTTGATAGCCGGCGACGCACGGCACACCGGCGTCGAGCATGGCGATTTTCGACAGACGCTTGCTGCCCATCAGCTCGATCGCGTCGGCACTGGGACCGATAAAAATCAGACCGGCCTCTTCGCAGGCGCGGGCGAATCCGGCATGTTCCGAGAGGAAACCGTAACCGGGATGGATCGCGTCGGCACCAGTACGGCGCGCGGCGTCGAGGATCGCCGGGATGTTCAGGTAGGACTGTTGCACCGGTGCCGGGCCGATGTTCACCGCCTGATCGGCCATCTGCACGTGCAAAGCCTGGGCATCGGCGTCGCTGAACACGGCGACGGTGCGATAGCCCAGGGCCTGGGCAGTGCGCTGGATGCGGCAGGCGATTTCACCGCGGTTGGCGATCAGGATCTTGTGGATGGCGGGCATGGTCTTGTTCCTGAAATTGTGGCGGTGAATGTGCTGGCCTCATCGCGATCAGGCTCACTCCTACAGGTTTTGTGAACGACGCAAATCCCCTTGTAGGCGTGAGCCTGCTCGCGATGCTTTAAACGGCCCACTTCGGTTTACGCTTTTGCACAAAAGCCATGGTGCCCTCGACCCCCTCGGCCCCGGTCACCGCCTCGCTGAACCACTGCGCCGCCTCGTCCAGCAATTCACTCGACGGTTGCCCGGCGCTGGCCAGCAATAACTTCTTGGTCATGGCATTCGCCTCCGGTGCGCAACACAACACATGCTGCAGAACCTCATCGAGGCGTTCGGCCAGTGCCTGCGGATCCTGTTCGACAAAATGCACCAGCCCCAGACGCCGCGCCTGATGGCCGTCGAAGCGCGCAGCGGTCAGCGCCAGTCGGCGGGTTTCGGTGAGGCCGATGCGCTGCACCACGAACGGTGCGATTTGCGCCGGCAGCAGACCGAGGCTGGTTTCCGGCAGGCCGAACTGCGCCTGATGATCGGCGATGGCGATATCACTGACGCAGGCCAGTCCGAGCCCGCCACCCAGCACCGCACCTTGCAGCACGGTGATCACTACTTGTGGCGCGTGCTGCACTTCCTCCAGCAGAGCGCCGAAAGCGCGGTTCAATTCGCGGTAGGCATCAGCGCCCTGAGCGCGGGCGTTGGCCATGTCCTTGATGTCGCCGCCGGCACAGAAATGGCCGCTGGCGCCGCTGAGCACCAAGGCGCGAACCCGCCGCTCCTCACGTACTGCCGCGAACACTGCACGCAGTTCCGCGACCATTTGCAGGCTCATCGCATTGCGGCTGTCGGGGCGATTGAGGGTGATGTGCAACACGCCGCCATGTTGCTCGAGCAGCAAAGTCTGGCAGTCGGGCAGGGTGCTCATTTCTTTTTCCCCGGCAGGATGCCCATCAGTTTGCAGATGATCCCGAGCATGATTTCGTCGGCGCCGCCGCCAATCGACACCAGCCGCACATCGCGATAGGCACGGGCCACCGGGTTGTCCCACATGAAGCCCATGCCGCCCCAATATTGCAGGCAGCTGTCGCTGACTTCGCGCCCGAGACGCCCGGCCTTGAGCTTGGCCATCGACGCCAGGCGCGTGACGTCCTGGCCTTTCACGTACTGCTCGGTGGCCTGATAGACCAGCGCGCGCAGGCATTCGATTTCGGTCTGCAATTCGGCGAGGCGGAAATGGATCACCTGATTGTCGATCAGCGCGTTGCCGAAGGTCTTGCGTTCCTTGCAGTACGCGATGGTGCTGTCGACGCAGTATTCCAGGCCCTTGATCATGTTCGCCGCGCCGAACAGGCGTTCCTCCTGGAACTGCAGCATCTGCATCATGAAACCGGCGCCTTCGTGGCCGATGCGGTTGCGCTGCGGCACACGCACGTTGTCGAAAAACACCTGGGCGGTTTCCGAGCTGCGCATGCCGAGCTTGTCCAGATGCGAGCTGAGGCTGATCCCCAGCGTGTTCATCGGCACCATGATCAGCGACTTGTTGATGTGCGGCTTGTCGTCCGAGGTGTTGGCCAGCAGACAGATGAAGTCGGCGCTCGGCGAGTTGGTGATCCACATCTTGCTGCCGTTGATCACGTAGTCGTCGCCATCCTTGCGCGCGGTGGTCTTGAGGCCGGCGACATCGGAACCGGCACCGACTTCCGAGACCCCGATGCAACCGACTTGCTCACCGCTGATGGCCGGACGAAGGAATTCTTCGCGCAACTCATCGGAACCGAAGCGGGCCAGCGCCGGGGTGCACATGTCGGTCTGCACACCGATCGACATCGGAATGCCGCCGCAATGGATGGTGCCGAACTCTTCAGCGGCGACAATCGAGTAGCTGTAGTCGAGGCCCATGCCGCCGAATTTTTCCGGTTTGGAGATCCCCAGCAGGCCGAGGTCGCCAGCCTTGCGGAAAATCTCGTGGATCGGAAAACGCCCGGCCTTTTCCCACTCATCGACGAGCGGGTTGATCTCGTGTTCGACGAATTGGCGGACGGTGCGGCGCAGTGCTTCGTGTTCCGGGGTGAAGATCATTTTTATTGTTCTCCTTGGGATCCGTGGCCGTCAGAAGCGGCTGACGCCGAAGCTGTTGGGTTGCAGCGTGCGGATGTCGGCTTCGTGGCAGATATCCAGCAGGTAACCGAGCAGGGTGCGGGTGTCGCGCGGGTCGATCAGGCCGTCGTCCCACAGGTTGGCGCTGCCGTAGAGCGCGGTGGACTGGCTGTCGAGTTTCTGCGCGGTGACCTGTTCGAGCATGTCGAGCATTTTCGGATCCGGCACCAGTCCCTCCTTGAGCTGTTTGGCCTCGGTGACGATGCGCAGCACCTTGCCGGCCTGTGCCCCGCCCATCACCGCCGTGCGGCTGTTGGGCCAGGCGAAGATGAACCGGGGGTCGAGACCGCGCCCGCACATCGCATAGTTGCCGGCACCGTAGGAGCCACCGACGACAATCGTCAGTTTAGGCACTCGTGCATTGGCCACTGCTTGAATCAGTTTCGAGCCGTGCTTGATCACGCCTTGCTGCTCGGACTCGGTGCCGACCATGAACCCGGTGGTGTTGTGGAAGAACAGCAGCGGCGTCTGGCTCTGGTCGCACAGCTGAATGAACTGCGCCGCCTTGCTTGCACCGGCCGGGGTAATCGGGCCGTTGTTGCCGATCAGCCCGCAGGCGCGACCCTGGATTTTCAGTTGGCCGCACACGGTCTGTTGATCGAACTCGCCCTTGAATTCGAGAAACTCCGACTCATCGGCGATCCGCGCAATGATTTCGCGCACGTCGTAGGTTTTTTTCGGGTCGTCGGGAATCAGCCCGAGCAATTCGTCGATCGGGTAGAGCGGCTCCTTGTATTGCGGCTCCGGCAGCCACGGCAGTTGTTCGTTCCACGGCAGCATGCGCAGGATCTCGCGCACCAGGCGCACACCGTCGGCATCGTTCTCGGCCAGGTATTCGGCGGTGCCTGCGACCTGCGCGTGCATCTCGGCACCGCCCAGTTCTTCATCGGTGGCGATTTCGCCGGTCGCGGCCTTGAGCAGCGGCGGCCCGGCGAGAAACAGCTTGGCCTTGCCACGCACCACCACCACGTAATCCGACAGCCCCGGCTGATACGCGCCACCGGCAGTGGCCGAGCCGTGCACCACGGTGATCTGCGGCAGGCCCATGGCTGACATCCGTGCCTGATTGGCGAAGCTGCGCGCGCCTTCGACGAAGATTTCGGCGGCGTAGTTGAGATTGGCGCCGCCGCTTTCGGCGAGGGTGATCACCGGCAGTTTGTTGTCCTGAGCGATCTGCTGCAGACGCAAGGATTTCTTCAGGCCGCTGGGGGAAATCGTACCGCCCTTGATCGCGCTGTTGTTGGCCACCACCAGCGCCCGTACGCCGGAGACGTAACCAATGCCGGCGATCAAACCCCCTCCGGCGGCGCTGCCGTCCTTGTCGTCGTGCAGTTTGTAGCCGGCCAGGCTTGCCAGTTCGAGGAACGGTGCGCCGGGGTCGAGCAACAGGTTCAGGCGTTCACGGGGCAGCAGTTGTTCGCGTTTGTCGAATTTGCCCTTGGCTTCGGCTGCCTTGTTCAGCAGGTTCTGTTCCAGTTGCTGGACTTGCTCGATGGCCGTGAGCATCGCCGCACGGTTGCGGGCGAAGGCATCGCTGTGCGGATCGAGTTGGGAGTGGATCTGCGGCATGGCTTACTCCTTGTCCTTGAGGACGTCGGGCAAGTACGCCCGATGGAAACCGTTGAACGCCTCGCTGTGGCTCGCCTTGTGCAGCGGCCACGCGCGGCTGCCGAGGCTGGCCGCGCCATCGATCTTCAAGGTGCTGCCACTGATGAACGCCGCCGCCGGACTGAGCAGGAAAACGATCGCTGCGCTGACTTCCGACTCGGTGCCGATGCGCTTGAGCGGCACGTGTTCGCGCAAGGTCGGGATCACCGCTTTGAACGCGCCTTCGTAGGTGTCCATGCCGCTTGAGGCGATCCAGCCCGGCGCCACCGCATTGACCCGTACGCCGGCGTGACCCCATTCGAAGGCGGCGGTCTTGGTGAAGTTGTCCATGCCCGAACGTGCCGCACCCGAGTGCCCCATGCCGGGCATGCCACCCCACATGTCGGCGAGCATGTTGACGATGTTGCCGCCATGCTTGCTCATCGACTGGTTGAACACTTCCCGGGCCATCAGGAAGCCGCCGACCAGATTGGTCCGCAGCACTGTTTCAAAGCCTTTCTGATTGATCGAGGCCAACGGCGATGGGTACTGGCCGCCGGCATTGTTGACCAGACCGTGGATCGGCCCGTGTTCGGCGATCAGCTCGGCGACCCGTTGCTTCACCGCTTCTTCGTCACGGATGTCGCAGGCTTGCCAGTGGGCGCGGCCGCCGTCTTCGGTGATTTCGGCGGCGACTTTTTGCAGTTTTTCCGGCTTGCGTCCGACCAGCAGCACAGTGGCCCCGAGCGCCGCCAGTTCATGGGCGGTGCAGCGCCCGATGCCGCTGCCACCACCGGTGACGATGACGGTCTGGCCGCTGAACAGATCGGCTTTGAAAATCGATTTGTAAGCCATGAAGCCCAACCTCTAGTCGAGTTGTTCGGCGATGCTCTGCGGCACCGGGATCTGGATTTCCAGCAATTGCTGGGCGAAGGCCTTGCCCTGTGGGTCGATGCGCAGGCTCGCGACACCGCCGCCACCGAGGGCGTTTTCCAGCAGGAAGTTCAGGCTGTGGGTGCCAGGCAGATACCAGCGTTCGACCCGGCCGTGAATCGGGTCGAGCACATGGCGCATCCAGTCGACGATCACTGCCGGGGTCAGCGCTTCGGCGATCCACGGCAGGTATTCGGGCCGGCGCGGCAGGACGCCGATGTTGCTGTGATCGCCCTTGTCACCGGAACGCGCCACCGCCAGTTTCACCAACGGCACACTGGCGTCGGCACAGCCCTGGGGTTTGGGCGGCTGGTCGGGGGTGGGCAGGTCGTGGCTGTCGAGCGACCCCTGCGCGGGCAGGGCGCAGGGGTGCTGCTCACCGGCCATGTCGACTTGCAGGGTGCAGGCACTTTTATCGATCAGGAACGAGAACAGACGGATCAGCGGGTACACCGTCGGCCGTCCGCCGACGATGCCGGTCAGCCCCGGCGCCATGCCGGTGGCGGCTTGAGCGATTTCCCGGGAGAACAGCACCAACGCCTGTTTCTGTGGGTGGCGCACGGCGATTTTGATCACCACCTCGCGGCTGTCCCGGCGCTGACCGTGGGGGCCGTAGGTGGCTTCGCTGCCGAGCAGTTCGATGTCGACTTCGCTGTAGGGCAGCCAGCCACGTTGGCTGAACAGCTCCGAGGTCTTGTCGATGATCGCCTGGCTCACGCGCTGTGCCTTGTCCACCGCATCGATGCCGGCGATCAGGCAACTGGCGGTGCAGCGAAAGCCGTCCGGCCAGGTGGCGCTGACCTTGTATTTGTCGCTGGGCGGCAAGCCTTTGGCGCCGTGCACCTGTACGGCGTTTTTGCCTTGTTGCTGCAATTTGACCTGGGTGAAATCGCAGACCACGTCCGGCAACAGGTACGCCTGCGGGTCGCCGATTTCGTAGAGCATCTGCTCGCCGACGGTCAGTGGCGTCACCAGGCCGCCGGAGCCTTCAGGTTTGCTGACGATGAACTGGCCGTCGGCGCTGACTTCAACGATGGGAAAACCGATGTGTTCGTAATCCGGCACGTCGCGCCAGTCGGTGAAATTGCCGCCGGTGCATTGTGCGCCGCATTCGATGATGTGCCCGGCCAGCGCGGCCTGGGCGAGCTTGTCGTAGTCGTGCCAGGCCCAGCCGAACTCATGCACCAGCGCCGCGCTGACCACCGCGCTGTCGACCACGCGCCCGGTGATGACGATGTCGGCGCCCAGGCGCAATGCCTCGACGATGCCAGGCGCGCCAAGGTAGGCGTTGGTCGACACGCATATTGGCGGCAGCGGGGCGCCGTTGAACATCTCATGGATGCCCTGGGAGGCGAGTTGCTTGAATTGCGGTTGCAGGTCATCGCCCAGCAGCACGGCGATTTTCAGCGCCACACCGGCCTTGTCGCAGATTGCTTGCAGAGCGGCGGCACACGCCTGTGGATTGATTCCGCCAGCGTTGCTGATGACACGGATGTTCTGTTCGGCCAATTTTGGCAGCAGCGGGGCGAGCACCTCGATGAAGTCCCCGGCGAACCCGGCCTGCGGGTCTTTCAGGCGGGCGCCGGCCATGATCGACATCGTGATCTCGGCCAGGTAGTCGAACACCAGATAATCCAGGCGCCCGCCTGCCACAAGCTGCGCGGCGGCGGTACTGGTGTCACCCCAGAATGCGCTGGCGCATCCGATGCGAACGGTGGTTGGCATTGTTATCTCCGACTCAGGAACCTGCGACAGAAGTGTCTGGAGGCTACCAAGCAAGCGCTTGGTTTGTAAACAGCTGAAATATCTTCTGCCCAAGCGCTTGCTTGGTCGCGGCCTGCGGCTTAAATTGCGCGCAACCCTGCGTGTTCAGGGGGCAACAGACTGATCGACTGTAGGAGAGAACGGGTGGACGAGCAAAAAGCCCTGCGGGTCATGCGCGAACTGGTCGACCAAGGCCAACTGACCGACCCTGACAGCGCTCGCGGCAAACTGCTGCAAGTGGCCGCTCACCTGTTTCGCAACAAGGGCTATGAACGCACCACCGTGCGCGATCTGGCTGGGGCGGTGGGGATCCAGTCCGGAAGCATTTTTCATCACTTCAAAAGCAAGGATGAAATCCTCCGGGCGGTGATGGAAGAAACCATCCGCTACAACACCGCGCTGATGCGCGCCGCGCTGGCCGACGCGACCAGTGTGCGCGAGCGGGTGCTGGCGCTGATCCGTTGCGAATTGCAGTCGATCATGGGCGGCAGCGGCGAAGCGATGGCGGTGCTGGTCTACGAATGGCGCTCGTTGTCCGAAGAAGGTCAGGCCAAAGTGTTGGCCCTGCGTGATGTTTACGAAGATATCTGGCTGCAGGTGCTGGGCGAAGCCAAGGAGATCGGGTTCATCCGTGGCGATGTATTTATAACCCGACGTTTTCTCACTGGCGCGTTGTCCTGGACCACCACCTGGTTCCGTGCCGGCGGCAGTCTGAGCCTCGACCAGTTGGCCGATGAAGCGCTGATTCTGGTGCTTGAAGAGCGCTGACCCACTTTCTAACGGGTCGGGAAACTGGCTAACTGGGCGAAACCGCCTAGCTTGAATGCATTGATCGGTATTTTTTCGGGGAGTGGGGTGTTTTGAAGTCTTCGCCAATTCGGACGGCCACGGGTCTGGTACTCGTCGCGCTGACGGCATTTTCAGGGTCGCCTGCGCAGGCGGCGCAACAGGTTCGAGTGGGCGCCGCACATTTTCCGCCTTACACCATCCGCCCGGAAAGCGGTGCCGATACCGGACTGCTGCCGGAATTGGTCGAAGCGCTGAATGCGTTGCAGACGGACTATCAGTTTGTCCTGGTACCGACCTCGATTCCCCGGCGTTTCGGCGATCTGAAGGAAGGTCGCACCGACATGGCGATTTTCGAAAACCCGGAGTGGGGCTGGAAGGACATTCCACACACCACGGTCGACATGGGCCTGGAAGATGCCGAGATTTTCGTCGCGCAAAGCAAAGACGGTCGGCAGGAGAACTATTTCGCCGATCTCAAGGGCAAGCGCCTGGCGCTGTACAGCGGTTATCACTATGAGTTCGCCAACTTCAATGCCGATCCCAAATACCTTGCTGAGACGTTCAACGCAACGCTGACCTATTCCCACGACAGCAACCTGCTGATGGTGCTGCGCGGGCGAGCCGACATTGCCTTGGTGACGCGTTCTTATCTGTTCGATTATCTGAAGCGCAATGAAAAGATTAAAGACGAGCTGTTGGTGTCGCAGCGTATCGACCAGATCTATCACCACTACGCCATTCTGCGTCCGACCGCACCGATCACTGGCGAGGCATTCGGCAAGTTGCTGCAGGGTTTGCGCGACAACGGCCAGATGCTGAAGATCTTCGACCCTTACAAAATTGCCGTGGTGCCAGTGCCGCATCACTGAGTGATTTCACCCGGGCGGCTAAATTTTCGCTCTCGGCTCACGTCCCATCGTTGAACTGTCGACGATTATCGTGAGCCCGCCCCATGTCCAATCTGAATGACCTGACTGCCCTGGCCCTGCCTTCGGGCAGCCAACTGATAGCCGATGCAACTGAAAGCCGTCTGAGCCTGAGCCTGGATGGGCAACCGCTGATTCGCCTGCGTCTGGACCGTGAAGGTAACGGCCCGATTCAGCTCGATGAGCGTTTTGCCTTGCCGCCAGGCCTGGCGCTGTGGGCGGCCTGTTATTGGTTGTTCGCCCGCGAGCCGGCGCGCCAGCAATTGATTTGGCAACTGGATCAGCCACCCACCGAAGCCTTGCTCAGCGGTCTGCTGGTCAGCACCGAGGTGGCCGGCGAATATCGCTGCGAGCGTACGCTGTTCTGGCAACTGCCACAGCCATGGCTCGGTACTTCACTGAGTGGCGCCTACCCGCAACAAATGGTGATCAGCAGTGGCAAGCGCCACCCGCTGCGCCCGGTGAAACCGCGCGGTGAGGTCTATCGACGTTTCGATGCGCGTCTGGGCGCGTGGATTTCCCTGCGTACGGTGGAGATCGAGCAGGATCTGGCGCGTTTCAACCGCTGGCAGAACAGCCCGCGGGTCGCCAGTTTCTGGCAGGAAGAGGGCAGTCTTGAGCAGCATCGCGACTACCTGAGCAAGCTCGATGCCGATCCGCACACCCTGACGTTGATCGGCTGTTTCGACGATCAGCCGTTTGCCTATTTCGAAGCCTATTGGGCCAAGGAAGATCGTATCGCGCCGTTCTACGACGCCGACAATTACGACCGCGGCATTCACATGCTGGTGGGGGAAGAGGATCACCGTGGCCCGCACAAGGTGGCGAGCTGGTTGTCGGCGCTGGTGCACTACCTGTTTCTGGATGATCCGCGCACCCAGCGCGTGGTCGCCGAACCGCGTGCCGACAACGCGAAGATGATCGGCCACATGCACAACCAGTGCTTCCACTGCGAAAAGGAATTCGACTTCCCGCACAAGCGCGCGGCGTTGATGATTCTGGGGCGTGAGCGGTTTTTTGATCGGTGCAAGTTGGCTTGAGGTGACAAGACTTGGGATCTATTGCGGTTTCAAGTCTGCCTTCGCGAGCAAGCCCGCTCCCACATTGACCTTTGTATGCCGGTCAAATGTGGGAGCGGGCTTGCTCGCGAATGGCTTGACGCCCAATTAAGAACTTACCGCCGACCGGCGATCACCGAATCCCCACGACTGCCCGACACCTTGCGGCAGTGCACCAGCGCATCGCGGATCATGAAGTTGACCAGGGTTGGCGAGACGCCGAGTTCCTTGGCGATGTCCTTCTGCGGCACGCCATGCAGGCGGTACATCTCGAAGGCGTAGCGGGTGCGGCTGGGCAGTTCGGTCAGCGCGTCGGCGATGTGTTCCAGAGTCGAGAAGTTGATGTGCGAGGTTTCCGGCGAAGCGCCTTGAATGACCACGTTCAACCCTTCCTCCTCGGGGCCCGAGTACTTCTGCTCCAGCGCCTGTTTACGGTAGTGATCGATGGCGAGGTTGCGCACGATCTGGAACAGGTAACTCAACTGCGCCTTGATCGACGAGGTGATCGGTGGCGCCGACTGCAGCCGGAAGAACGCATCCTGCACCACGTCTTCGGCGCGTGAACGGCAGCCGGTAATGCGCGCTGCAATCTTCACCAGAATCAGTCGGTTGTCGACAAAGGCCTGAAGTAGCGGTGAATCGCACCTGCTTGTGGATACTTGTTCCGTCATGGAAATCACCTTGCTGCCAATAGGTTAGTGGGACGCCTGGGGGACGGGGCCGTCCTACACATCGAGCGACAAATTATGTTGAATGATAATGATTGTCAATTGAGAAAGAGAAGTAATGCGCCACAAAGGTGCGTTCTGAGAACTGCGACACGCCGCCACACCCCAGTCCCATTGGCGCTCCGGCCGGGCGACTAATTATTTCAAGACGTCATCCGTTCTCATTGGTGAATGGTTCCGGGTACACAACCCCGGCCAGACAGCATTCCGAAGCCTTGCGCGGTCGGCACAGACCGCGCCCTGCATGCCCTTCGAGGGGCGTGACGCAGCAACCCGATTCCATTAGCAAGCCGAATTCAGGCAGGAAACCTCATGACCGACGCGTTCGAACTCCCCAGCACCCTGGTCCAAGCCCTCCAGCGCCGCGCGGCCCTGACGCCGGATCAACTGGCCTTGCGTTTTCTCGCCGAAAACCCAGAGCAGGCTGTGGTACTCAGTTATCGCGAACTCGATCAGCGTGCCCGCAGCATCGCGGCCGCGTTGCAGGCTGAAGCCGAATTCGGCGATCGCGCGGTGCTGCTGTTTCCCAGCGGCCCGGATTACGTCGTGGCGTTCTTCGGTTGCCTGTACGCCGGGGTGATCGCGGTGCCGGCCTATCCGCCGGAGTCCGCCCGGCGTCACCATCAGGAGCGCCTGCTGTCGATCATTGCCGACGCCGAACCGCGTCTGCTGCTGACCAGCGCCGACCTGTGCGATGCCTTGCAGCAAATCGAAGGGGCACCGCCGTTGCTGTGCGTCGATACGCTCGACAGCACACTGGCCGAGAACTGGGTCGAACCAGAATTGCCCGGCGATCACATCGCCTTCCTGCAATACACCTCCGGCTCCACGGCACTGCCCAAAGGCGTGCAGGTCAGCCACGGCAACCTGGTGGCCAACGAGCTGCTGATCCGCCACGGTTTCGGTATCGACGTGAACCCCGACGACGTGATCGTCAGCTGGCTGCCGCTGTACCACGACATGGGCCTGATTGGCGGATTGCTCCAGCCCATTTTCAGCGGCGTGCCGTGCATCCTGATGTCGCCGGCGTACTTCCTCGGTCGGCCGTTGCGCTGGCTGGAAGCGATCAGCGAATACGGCGGCACCATCAGCGGCGGCCCGGATTTCGCCTACCGTCTGTGCAGCGAGCGCGTCAGTGAATCGGCGCTGGAGCGTCTCGACCTGAGCCGCTGGCGCGTGGCCTATTCCGGCTCGGAACCGATCCGTCTCGACACCCTTGAGCGCTTCGCCGAGAAGTTCACCGCGTGCGGCTTCAGCGAGACCAGTTTCATGGCCTCTTACGGTCTGGCCGAGGCAACCCTGTTCGTTGCCGGTACACCGCGTGGCACCGGCATTCCTGCACTGCGCGTGGACGATCAGGCGCTGGCGCAAAACCGCGCAGAACCGGGCGATGGCAGCCCGATCATGAGTTGCGGCGTCAGCCAGCCAGAGCACGCGGTGCTGATCGTGGAGCCAACCAGTCTGCAGGAACTCAATGACCACGCGGTCGGCGAAGTCTGGGCCGCCGGGCCGAGCATCGCCCATGGCTACTGGCGCAATCCCGAAGCCAGCGCCAAAACCTTCGTCCAGCACGCCGGCCAGACCTGGCTGCGCACAGGCGATCTGGGTTTCATTCGCGACGGCGAACTGTTCATCACCGGGCGCCTGAAAGACATGCTGATCGTGCGCGGCCACAACCTGTACCCGCAGGACATCGAGCAAACCGTCGAGCGCGAAGTGGAAGTGGTGCGCAAGGGCCGGGTCGCGGCATTCGCGGTCAGTCAGGACGGTGAGGAAGGCATCGGTATCGCCGCAGAAATCAGCCGCAGCGTGCAGAAAATCCTCCCGCCCGATGCGCTGATCAAAGCCATTCGCCAGGCGGTGGCCGAGGCGTATCAAGAGGCGCCGAGCGTGGTGGTGCTGCTCAATCCGGGCGCGTTGCCGAAGACCTCCAGCGGCAAACTGCAGCGCTCGGCCTGCCGCAATCGTCTGGCCGATGGCAGCCTCGACAGCTACGCGGTGTTTCCGTCCGCCAGCAAATCCACTGAACACTCAGGCGCCTCGGCGTCCGAACTGGAAGCCCTGATCGGCAAGATCTGGGCCGAGCAACTCAACGTCAGACAGGTCAGTGCCGACGACCACTTCTTCCTCCTCGGCGGCAACTCGATTGCGGCTACTCAGGTGATCGCCAAGGTGCGCGAAGAACTGGGCCTGGAGCTGAACCTGCGTCTGCTGTTCGAAGCGCCGACCCTGGCCGCGTTCGCCGCTGCCATGGCGCAACAGCAACAGGACGGTGGCAGCGCCCAAGGCGAAATCACTGCGTTGCCGCGCACGGAAGCGCTGCCGCAATCACTGGCGCAAAACCGTCTGTGGATCACCTGGCAACTCGACCCGCACAGCAGCGCCTACAACATCCCCGGTGCTCTGCGTCTGCGTGGTGAACTGGACGAAGATGCGCTGCGCGCCAGCTTCCAGCAGTTGATCGAACGCCACGAAGCCCTGCGCACGCGCTTCTTCGAGCAGGACGGCGTGGCGCTGCAACAGGTCGAGGCGGCGACTGAATTCAACCTGCAACTGATCGACATCAGCGACCTGCCGGCCCATGAGCGTGAAGCCCGCGCGCAACAGATCCGCGAAGACGAAGCCCGCACCCGGTTCGATCTGGAAAAAGGCCCGCTGCTGTGGGTGACGCTGGTGCGTCTTGACGACGAAGATCACCAGTTGCTGGTGACGCTGCACCACATCATCGCCGACGGCTGGTCGCTGAACGTGCTGATCGACGAGTTCTCGCGCCTGTACGCCGCAGCATCCCAAGGCCAGCGCGCCGAACTGGCGCCGCTGCCGACCCAATACGCCGACTACGGCAGCTGGCAGCGTCAATGGCTGGCGCAAGGCGAGGGCGAGCGGCAACTGGCCTACTGGAAGGCGCAACTGGGCGATGAACATCGCGCGCTGGAACTGGCCAGCGATCATCCGCGCTCGGCCAGGCAAGTGCACAGCGCCGCCCGTCACAGCGTGCGTCTCGGTGTCAGCCTCAGCGATGCGATCAAACAGACCGCCCAGGCGCACCAATCGACGCCGTTCATGCTGTTGCTCTCGGCGTTCCAGAGCCTGCTGCACCGCTATAGCGGTCAGCGCGATATTCGCATCGGCGTGCCCAACGCCAACCGTCCGCGCCTGGAAACCCAGGGCCTGATCGGCTTCTTCATCAACACCCAGGTGCTGCGCGCCGAGGTTGATTCGCGCCTGCCGTTTGTCGAGTTGCTGGCGCAAACCCGCGAGGCCGCACTCGGTGCTCAGGCGAATCAGGATCTGCCTTTCGAACAACTGCTCGAAGCCTTCCCGCAGGCGCGTGAGCAGGGTTTGTTCCAGGTCATGTTCAACCACCAGCAGCGCGACCTCAGTGCGCTCAAACGCCTGCCGGGGCTGCTCGCCGAAGAGCTGCCGTGGCACAGCCGCGAGGCCAAGTTCGACCTGCAACTGCACAGTGAAGAAGATCGCAACGGACGCCTGACCCTGTCCTTCGACTACGCCGATGAGTTGTTCGAAGCGACGACCATCGAGCGTCTGGCCGAACACTTCAGCAACCTGCTGCGCGCCGTCTGCGAGCAACCGCTACAAGCGATCGGCGATCTGCAGTTGCTCACTCCGTGCGAGCACGATCAGCAAGATGCGTGGAGCGTCGCGCCGTGCACCCCAGCGCAACAATGGCTGCCGGAACTGCTCAACGAACAGGCGCGCCAGACCCCGGAACGCACCGCGCTGGTGTGGGACGGCGGCAGCCTCGATTTCGCCGAACTGCACGCCCAGGCCAACCGCCTTGCGCATTACCTGCGCGACAAAGGTGTCGGCCCGGATGTCTGCGTGGCGATCGCTGCCGAGCGTTCGCCGCAACTGCTGATCGGTCTGCTGGCAATCATCAAGGCTGGCGGTGCCTATGTGCCGCTGGACCCGGAATACCCGGCCGAACGCCTGACCTACATGCTCAGCGACAGCGGTGTCGAACTGTTGCTGACCCAGACCGCATTGCTCGACCGTCTGCCGGCCAGCGACGGCGTCAGCGTGATCGCCATGGATGCGCTGCACCTGGAGAACTGGCCGAGCCAGGCGCCGGGTCTGCACCTGCACGGCGACCACCTCGCCTATGTGATTTACACCTCGGGCTCCACCGGCCAGCCGAAAGGCGTCGGCAACACTCACGCGGCATTGGCCGAACGACTGCAATGGATGCAGAACACTTATCGCCTGAACGACACCGACGTGCTGATGCAAAAGGCGCCGATCAGTTTCGACGTGTCGGTGTGGGAGTGCTTCTGGCCGCTGATCACCGGCGCACGATTGCTGATTGCCGCACCGGGCGAGCACCGTGATCCGCATCGCATCGCCCAACTGGTTCAGACATACGGCGTGACCACGCTGCACTTCGTGCCGCCGTTGCTCTCGCTGTTCATCGATGAACCGCTGAGCGCTGAGTGCACCAGCCTGCGCCGGGTATTCTCCGGCGGTGAAGCGCTGCCGGCGGAGCTGCGTAACCGGGTGCTGGCGCAACTGCCAGCGGTGCAATTGCACAACCGCTATGGCCCGACGGAAACCGCGATCAACGTCACCCACTGGCACTGCACCAGCGCCGACGGCGAGCGTTCGCCGATTGGCCGCCCGCTGGGCAACGTGATCTGCCGCGTGCTCGACGCCGATCTCAATCCCGTACCGGCCGGTGTGCCGGGTGAGCTGTGCATCAGCGGCATCGGTCTCGCTCGCGGTTACCTTGGCCGTCCGGCACTGACGGCTGAACGTTTTGTTGTCGATCCATTGGGCGAGCAGGGCGCACGTTTGTACCGCACCGGTGACCGCGCACGCTGGACCTCGGACGGCGTGATCGAATACCTCGGGCGTCTCGATCAACAGGTCAAGCTGCGTGGCTTGCGCGTTGAACCGGAAGAAATCGAAGCGCGTCTGCTGGCCCAGGATGGCGTCGCCCAAGCCGTGGTGCTGGTGCGCGAAACCGCCGCCGGTGCGCAGCTGATCGGCTATTTCACCGCGCTGGATGCCAACGAAGATCAGGACGCGCAGAGCGCCCGCCTGAAGACCGCACTGGCCGCCGAGCTGCCGGAATACATGGTCCCGGCGCAACTGATGCGTCTGGAACAAATGCCCCTGAGCCCCAGCGGCAAACTTGATCGCCGCGCATTGCCCGAACCGCAGTGGCAAGTGCGCGAACACGTCGAGCCGGTCACCGAACTGGAACAACAGATCGCCGCGATCTGGCGTGAAGTGCTCGGCCTGAAACAGGTCGGTCTGCGCGATGACTTCTTCGCCCTCGGCGGACACTCGCTGCTGGCCACACAAATCATCTCGCGCAGCCGTCAGGCCTGTGACGTCGAGCTGCCGCTGCGCGCTTTGTTCGAGCACAGTGAGCTGGGTGATTTCGCCGAACAGATCCGGCTGATTCAGGCCAGCGGCCGCACCAACAAACAGCCGCCGATCGACAAGGTTGATCGCAGCCAACCGGTGCCGTTGTCGTACTCGCAACAGCGCATGTGGTTCCTCTGGCAGATGGAGCCGGACAGCCCGGCGTACAACGTCGGCGGCATGGTGCGCCTGCGTGGCGTGTTGCATGTCGAGCGTTTCGAGGCGGCCTTGCAGGCGCTGATCCTGCGCCACGAAACCCTGCGCACCACCTTCCCGAGCATCGACGGCGTTGCCCGGCAGCAGGTGCATGCCGACACGGGCGTGCGCATGGACTGGAAGGATTTATCCAAGTTCGCGGCAGAGGTGCGCGAGCAAAAGGTTCAACAACTGGCCGACGCCGAAGCGCATCTGCCGTTCGATCTGGAAGCCGGCCCGTTGTTGCGCGCGTGTCTGGTGAAGACCGCCGAGCACGAGCATTACTTTGTCCTGACCCTGCACCACATCGTCACCGAAGGCTGGGCGATGGATATCTTCGCCCGTGAACTCAGCGCGTTGTACGAAGCGTTCGTCGATGACCGCGACTCGCCGCTGGAACCGCTGCCGGTGCAGTACCTCGACTACAGCGTCTGGCAGCGCAACTGGCTGGAGTCCGGTGAGCGTCAGCGTCAGCTCGACTACTGGACTGCGCAACTGGGTCGCGAGCATCCACTGCTGGAGCTGCCCGGCGACCGTCCGCGTCCACCCGTGCAAAGCCATCAGGGCGAACTGTTGCGCTTCGACCTCAGTGATGACCTCGCTGCCCGTGTCCGTGCGTTCAACGCGCAAAACGGTCTGACTCTGTTCATGACCATGACCGCCGCGCTCGCCACCTTGCTCTATCGCTACAGCGGCCAGACCGATCTGCGTATCGGCGCACCGGTGGCCAACCGTATCCGCCCGGAAAGCGAAGGGCTGATCGGCGCGTTCCTCAACACCCAGGTGCTGCGTTGCCAGCTCGACGGCCAGATGTCGGTCGGCGAGTTGTTCGAGCAGGTGCGCCACACCGTCATCGAAGGCCAGTCGCATCAGGACCTGCCGTTCGATCATCTGGTTGAAGCCCTGCAACCACCGCGCAGCGCCGCGTATAACCCGCTGTTCCAGGTGATGTGCAACGTGCAGCGCTGGGAATTCCAGCAGAGCCGCATGCTCGCCGGGATGACCGTCGAGTACCTGGCCAACGACGCGCGGGCGACCAAGTTCGACCTCAACCTGGAAGTCACCGACCTCGACCATCGCCTCGGTTGCTGCCTGACGTACAGCACCGACCTGTTCGACGAACCGACCATTGCGCGCATGGCCCGGCATTGGCGCAATCTGCTGGAAGCGTTGATCGCCGATCCGCAGCAGCGCCTGAGCCAATTGCCGTTGCTGGCTGCCCCGGAGCAACAGCAACTGCTCGACAGCCTTGGTGTCGAGCCGGGCGAGCATCGCCTCGACCAGTGCATCCATCACCTGTTCGCCGAGCAGGCGCTGGCACGCAAAGACGCGCCGGCCCTGACGTTCGCCGGGCAGACCCTGAGCTACGCCGAACTCGACGCCCGCGCCAATCGCCTGGCCTGGGCCTTGCGTGAACGCGGCGTAGGTCCGCAAGTGCGGGTCGGTCTGGCGCTGGAGCGCTCGCTGGAAATGGTCATCGGTCTGCTGGCGATTCTCAAGGCCGGCGGCGCTTACGTGCCGCTGGATCCGGAATACCCGCTCGACCGTTTGCACTACATGATCGAAGACAGCCGCATTGGTCTTCTGCTCAGTGATCGGGCGATGTTCAACGCCCTCGGCGATCTGCCGCCGAGCGTGGCGCGCTGGTGCCTGGAGGAGGACAGCGCGGCGCTGGCCGATTACCCGGCCAGCGAGTTGCCGTTCATCAGTCTGCCGCAGCATCAGGCCTACCTGATCTACACCTCGGGCTCCACCGGCAAGCCGAAAGGCGTGGTGGTGTCTCACGGTGAAATCGCCATGCATTGCCAGGCGGTGATTGCGCGTTTCGGCATGCGTGCGGATGACTGCGAACTGCACTTCTATTCGATCAACTTCGACGCTGCCACCGAGCGTCTGCTGGTGCCGTTGCTCAGCGGTGCGCAAGTGGTGCTGCGGGCGCAAGGGCAGTGGGACGCGCAAGAGATCTGCGGCTTGATCCGTACTCACCGGATCAACGTGCTTGGTTTCACCCCGAGCTACGGCAGCCAGTTGGCGCAGTTCCTCGCCACGCAACACGAGATTCTGCCGGTGCGGATGATCATCACCGGCGGCGAAGCGCTGACCGGCGAACACCTGCAGCGGATTCGCGCCGCGTTCAAACCGAGCCTGTTCTTCAACGCCTACGGCCCGACCGAAACCGTGGTCATGCCGCTCGCCAGTCTGGCGCCGGAGGTGCTGGAAGAGGGGGCCGGCAGTGTGCCGATCGGCAGCGTGATCGGCGACCGTGTGGCGTACATTCTCGATGCCGATCTGGCGCTGGTGCCGCAAGGCGCAACCGGAGAATTGTTCGTTGGCGGTGCCGGTCTGGCGCAGGGCTATCACGACCGTCCGGGCATCAGCGCCGAGCGTTTTGTCGCCGACCCGTTTGCCGGCAATGGCGGGCGCATGTACCGCACCGGCGACCTGGTGCGCCAGCGTGCCGATGGGCTGGTGGAATACCTGGGGCGGATCGACCATCAGGTGAAGATTCGCGGTTTCCGTATCGAGTTGGGCGAGATTGAAACCCGTCTGCTCGATCACGCTTCGATCCGGGAAGCGGTGGTGCTGGCGCTGGATGCGCCAAGCGGCAAACAACTGGTTGCCTATCTGGTCAGCGAAGTCGCCGAGCAAGGCGAAGCACAACAGGCCGAACTGCGCGAAGCACTGAAGTCGCATCTCAAGACGCTACTGCCGGACTACATGGTGCCGACGCACCTGATCCTGCTGGCGAGCATGCCGCTGACCGCCAACGGCAAACTCGACCGCCGCGCCTTGCCGGCGCCGGACCCTGAGCTCAATCGTCAGGACTACGTCGCCCCGAGCAATGAGCTGGAACAGGCCCTGGCGCAGATCTGGTGCGAAGTGCTCAACCTCGAACAGGTCGGCCTCAACGACAACTTCTTCGAACTGGGCGGTGACTCGATTCTGTCGATTCAAGTGGTCAGCCGTGCGCGACAGCAGGGCATCCACTTCAGCCCGCGTGATCTCTTCCAGCATCAGACCGTGCAGACCCTCGCCGGCGTCGCCAGCCGCAGCGAACAAGTGACGGCCGAGCAAGGCCTGGTCAGCGGTGAGTCGGCGCTGACGCCAATTCAGCACTGGTTCTTCGACACTGAAATCCCGCAGCGTCAGCACTGGAACCAGGCCTTGTTGCTGGAGCCGAGCGTGGCGCTGGAGCCGCATCGTCTGGAGCAGGCGCTGCTGGCAGTGATCGAGCAGCACGACGCCCTGCGTCTGCGTTTCACTGAGGTGGGCAGTCAGTGGCAGGCGGCGCATCAACCGGTCTCGGATGCCGCTGTGTTGTGGCAGGTGCGTGTGGCGGCGATGGACAAGTGCGAAGCGCTGTTCGCCGATGCACAGCGCAGTCTCGACCTGCAAAGCGGCCCGCTGATGCGCGCGTTGCTGGTCGATGGGCCCGAAGGTCAGCAACGCTTGTTCATCACGATCCATCACTTGGTGGTCGACGGTGTCTCGTGGCGCGTGCTGCTCGATGATCTGCAAACCGTGTATCGCCAACTCGACGCCGAACAGTCGGTGAAACTGCCGGCGAAAACCAGTGCCTTCAAGGACTGGGCGGCACGCTTGCAGGCCTATGCCGGCAGCGAATCGCTGCGCGAAGAACTGAACTGGTGGCAGACGCAACTGGCTGGGCCGAACGCCGAACTGCCATGCGAAAACCCGCAGGGCGGACGGCAGAACCGCCATGCACAAACCGTCAGCGTGCGCCTCGATGCCGAGCGTACCCAGCAACTGCTGCAACAGGCGCCGCGCGCCTATCGCACTCAGGTCAACGACCTGCTGCTGACCGCACTGGCCCGCGTCTTGTGCCGCTGGAGCGGTCAGCCGTCGGCGCTGATTCAGCTGGAAGGCCACGGCCGCGAAACCCTGTTCGACGAGATTGACCTGACCCGCACCGTCGGCTGGTTCACCAGTGCCTATCCACTACGCCTGACCCCGCACAACATCGAAGAGGCTGCCGGGCAGGGCGCTTCGATCAAGGCGATCAAGGAGCAATTGCGCGATGTGCCGCACAAAGGCCTGGGCTATGGCGTGCTGCGTTATCTGGCCGATGACCTCAGCCAGCGCAGCATGGCGGCGTTGCCGAACGCACCGGTCACCTTCAACTACCTCGGCCAGTTCGACCAGAGTTTCGGCAGCGATGCGCTGTTCCGTCCGCTGGATGAGCCGGTCGGTGCCGCCCACGATCCGCAGGCGCCGCTGCCCAACGAGTTGAGCATCGACAGTCAGGTGTATGGCGGTGAACTGCTGCTGCGCTGGACCTTCAGCGCCGAGCGATATGACGCACAGACCATCGATGAGCTGGCTGACACCTACCTCGGCGAACTGCAAAGCCTGATCGCCCATTGTCTGCAAGACACAGCCGGCGGCCTCACGCCGTCGGACTTCCCGCTGGCGAAACTGACCCAGGCGCAACTCGATGCGTTGCCGGTGCCAGCCGCGCAGATCGAAGACGTTTATCCGCTGACGCCGATGCAGGAAGGCATGTTGCTGCACACCCTGCTTGAACCGGGCACCGGCCTGTACTACATGCAGGATCGCTACCGCATCAACAGCGAGCTCGATCCCGAGCGTTTCACCCAGGCCTGGCAAGCGGTGGTCGCCCGTCATGAAGCGTTGCGCGCGTCGTTCTGCTGGAACGTCGGCGAAGACATGCTGCAAGTGATTCACACCCCGGGACGCACGCCGATCGAGTACCTGGACTGGAGCGCTGTCGCCGAAATCGAGCAGGAACCGCAGCTGCAAACGCTGCTGAAAAACGAGCGCGAGGCCGGTTTCGATCTGCTCAATCAACCACCGTTCCACCTGCGCCTGATCAAGGTTGGCGCCGCGCGTTACTGGTTCATGATGAGCAACCACCACATCCTGATCGATGCCTGGTGCCGTTCGCTGCTGATGAACGATTTCTTCGAGATCTACACCGCCCTCGGTGAAGGTCGCGAAGCGCAGTTGTCGCTGCCGCCGCGTTACCGCGATTACATCGGCTGGCTGCAACGCCAGAGCCTGGCCGAGGCGCGCCAATGGTGGCAGCAGAACCTGCAAGGCTTCGAACGCACCACGCCGATCGCGAGCGACCGGCCGTTCCTGCGGGAACACGCCGGTGAAAGCGGCGGGATGATCGTCGGTGACCGCTACACCCGCCTCAATGTCGAGGACGGTGCGCGTCTGCGTGAATTGGCCCAAGCCCATCAATTGACCATCAATACCTTCGCCCAGGCGGCGTGGGCCTTGGTCCTGCGACGCATGAGCGGTGATCGCGACGTGCTGTTCGGCGTCACCGTGGCCGGGCGCCCGGTGGACATGCCCGAGATGCAACGCACCGTCGGCCTGTTCATCAACAGCATCGCGCTGCGGGTGAAAATGCCTGAAGACGATCAACGCAGCAGCGTGCGGCAGTGGCTGAGCGCTTTGCTCGACAGCAACATGCAACTGCGCGAGTACGAATACCTGCCGCTGGTGAACATTCAGGAGCAGAGCGAACTGCCCAAAGGCCAGCCGCTGTTCGACAGCCTGTTCGTGTTCGAAAACGCGCCGGTGGAAGTCTCGGTGCTGGACCGCGCGCAGAGCCTCAACGCGACTTCGGACTCCGGCCGTACCCACACCAACTTCCCGTTGACGGCGGTGTGCTACCCGGGCGATGACCTTGGGCTGCATCTGTCGTATGACCAGCGTTACTTCGACGAATCGACCATCGAGCGCATGCTCGGCGAGTTCAAGCGGCTGTTGCTGGCGCTGGTCGATGGCTTCCATGGCGACATGGCCGAGCTGCCGCTGCTGGGCTCTGATGAACAGCAATTCCTGCTGCACGGTTGCAACCAGAGCGCGCACGAGTATCCGCTGGAGCAAAGCTACGTTGCGCTGTTCGAAACGCAGGTCGCCGCGCATCCGCAACGCATCGCCGCCACTTGCCTCGATCAGCAACTGAACTATGCCGAGCTGAACCACAACGCCAACCGCCTCGGCCATGCACTGGTCGCCGCAGGTGTGCAGATGGATCAACCGGTGGCGTTGCTGGCGGAGCGTAACCTCGACCTGCTGGGCATGATCATCGGCAGCTTCAAGGCCGGTGCCGGTTACTTGCCGCTGGATCCGGGCCTGCCGAGCCAGCGCCTGCAACGCATCATCGAACTGAGCCGCACGCCGCTGCTGGTGTGCACTGAAGCCTGCCGCGAACAGGCGCAGACCTTGCTCGATGAATTCAGCTGCGCCAACCGCCCACGGCTGTTGGTCTGGGAAGAGGTTCAGGCGCTGGCGACGGCGCTGCAAAATCCGGGCATCTACAGTGGCCCGGACAACCTCGCCTATGTGATCTACACCTCGGGTTCAACCGGTTTGCCGAAAGGCGTGATGGTCGAGCAGCGCGGCATGCTCAACAACCAGTTGAGCAAGCGTCCGTACCTTGATTTGAGCGACGCCGATGTGATCGCGCAGACCGCATCGCAAAGCTTCGATATTTCGGTCTGGCAGTTCCTCGCCGCGCCGTTGTTCGGCGCGCGAGTGGACATCGTGCCGAACACCATCGCCCACGATCCGCAAGGTTTGCTGGTGCACGTGCAAGCCCAAGGCATTACCGTGCTGGAGAGCGTGCCGTCGCTGATTCAGGGCATGCTTGCCGCTGAGCGCCTGAGCCTCGAGGGCCTGCGCTGGATGCTGCCGACCGGCGAAGCGATGCCGCCGGAACTGGCGCACCAGTGGCTGCTGCGTTATCCGCAGATCGGTCTGGTCAACGCCTACGGCCCGGCAGAATGTTCCGATGACGTGGCGTTCTTCCGCGTCGATCTGGCCTCGACTCGCGGCAGCTACTTGCCGATCGGTACGCCGACCGACAACAACGTGCTGTACCTGGTCGATGGTGCGCTGGAACTGGTGCCGCTAGGCGCGGTGGGTGAGTTGTGCGTGGCCGGTACCGGCGTCGGTCGCGGTTACGTCAGCGATCCGCTGCGCACCGCGCCGGTGTTTGTGCCGAACCCGTTCGGCGCGCCGGGCGAACGTCTGTATCGCACCGGTGACCTGGCGCGTCGTCGCAGTGACGGGGTGCTGGAATACGTCGGCCGCGTTGACCATCAGGTGAAGATTCGCGGTTACCGCATCGAACTGGGCGAAATCGAGGCGCGTCTGCACGAGCAACCGGAAGTCCGCGATGCGGCGGTCGGCGTGCAGGAAGGGGTCAATGGCAAGCACTTGGTCGGCTACCTCGTCGCGGCCGACACCGCGCTGAGTCCGAGCGAACGCCTGGAGCGGATCAAGCAACGCCTGCGCAGCGAACTGCCTGAGTACATGGTGCCGCTGCACTGGCTGTGGCTGGATCAGTTGCCGCACAACGCCAACGGCAAACTCGACCGCAAGGCCCTGCCGACGCTGGAGATCGGCCAGTTGCAGAGCCAGGATTACCTGGCCCCGCGCAACGAGCTGGAGCAGACCCTGGCGGACATCTGGGCCGAGGTGCTCAAGGTCGACAAGGTCGGTGTGCGCGACAACTTCTTCGAGTTGGGTGGTCACTCGTTGCTCGCCACGCAGATCGCCTCGCGGGTACAGACAACCCTGCAACGCGACGTGCCGCTGCGGGCGATGTTCGAGTGCAGCACGGTGCAGGAACTGGCCGAGTACATTGAGGGCTTTGCGGCCAGCGACATCACCGAGGACAAGGCGGATCGGTTGAATGATCTGATGGCGGAACTGGAAGGCTTGTAATCTCCGTCAACGGTTGCGGCCTCATCGCGAGCAGGCTCGCTCCTACAATGGGATTGCATTCCCCTGTAGGAGTGAGCCTGCTCGCGATTGGGGGCGGCACATTTTCAGACATTTACACGGTTGACGATCCAGAACCGGCAGCTCAGTCTGCCGGTTCTCTTTTTCATCGCGGGGGTGGTCGATGCCTTTCTTCACGGTTGACGGACAAGCGCTGCACTACATTGATCAAGGCAGCGGCCCGGCCGTGCTGCTGGCTGGCAGTTATCTGTGGGACAGCGCCATGTGGGCGCCGCAGATCGCTGCGCTGGCGCCGCACTATCGGGTGATTGCGCTGGACCTTTGGGGCCATGGTGAGTCGGGACGGTTACCTGAAGGCACGGCATCACTGGATGACATCGCCCGTCAGGCGCAGGCCTTGCTCGATCATCTGGGTATCGATCAGGTCACTCTGGTCGGACTGTCGGTCGGCGGCATGTGGGGCGTGCGTCTGGCGTTGTCGGCGCCGCAGCGGATCAATGGCCTGGTGCTGATGGACACTTACGTCGGCGTGGAACCTGAGCCTACCCGCCAGTACTACTTCTCGCTGTTCAAGCAGATCGAGGACAGCGGCGAAATTTCCGAGCAGTTGCTCGACATTGTCGTACCGATTTTCTTCCGCCCAGGCATCGATCCACAGTCGGCGCTGTATCAGGGCTTCCGCGCCAAACTGGCGGCTTACACCACTGAACGCCTGCGCGAAAGCATTGTGCCGATGGGGCGTATCACGTTCAGTCGTGATGATCGGTTGCCGCGTCTGGGCGAATTGAATGCCGCGACCACGCTGGTGCTGTGCGGCGATCAGGACAAACCGCGACCGCCGTCGGAGGCGCAGGAAATGGCCGAGTTGATTGGTTGTCCGTGGGCGCTGGTGCCGGAGGCGGGGCATATTTCCAGTCTGGAGAACCCGGAGTTTGTGAACGAGGTGTTGTTTACCTTCCTCAGCGAGCGCCACCGGCGCACCGAGTAATCGTTCTTTGTTGGAACGCTGCCCCGCAAACAAGCTCGCTCCCACACTTGGTTCTGCGTATACAGAACCAAGTGTGGGAGCGAGCCTGCTCGCGAAAAGGCCGCTTCAGGCAATAAAGAATCCGACGTTACTTAGGCCCAAGAATCTTCGCCAGCTTCTCCGGCGACGGCGCGCCTTGCTGCTGTTGCAGCTCACCCTTGTCGTCCATGTAGAAAATCGCCGGAGTCGCCTGCAACTCCAGGTCTTCCATCAACTGCATGTTGGCCGCCAGTTTGCTCTGCACGGCCGGTGGAATGTTCTTCAATGGCTTGAGCGAACTTTCCTTGCCAGCCTTCTCGTGTTCTTCCAGGGCTTTGGCCGGATCCTTCGCTGCCAGCAGCGCGGCGGATTTCGCCGGACTGTCTTCGCGGATGATCCCGACCATGATGTGCCGCAACTGCACCTTGCCGGCCTTGACCCACGGCCGCGCCTGCTCCCAGAACATGTTGCAGTACGGGCAATTCGGATCGCTGAACAGGTACACGGTGCGCGGTGCATCCTTGTTGCCGTCCTGAATCCAGTTGCTGGCTTCGAACTTGCCCCAGATTTCCTTGGTCATCGGTGCGTAAACCAGTTTCTGCAACGGCTCGCTGCTCAAGTCCTTGCCGTCGGCGTCATACAGATTGCCCAGCAACACGTGTTGGCCGTCCGGCGTCAGGTACAACGCCATGCCACGGTTCTGGTACTGCGCCGCGTAACCGCGCAAGCCGTCCGGGGCGTCGAACTGGCCGACGATTTTTGCGCCCTTGGCTTCGATCTGCTTGATCGCGGCGGGCAATTCTTCGGCGGCCTGTACCGACGGCAGGTGCAGCAGGGCAGTGCCCAGAGTCAGCGTCAGCAGGTGGCGGAGGCGGGGCATGGCAGTTTCCTTGCAGAGGTGGCCGGTGCGGCGGATGGATTCGGACTGTCGAAGTTTTCCAGGGCGCGGGCCAGACTGGCGTTCGACAGCTCGCCCAGATGGCTGGTCAACAGTCGTCCGTCAGGGCTATAGAACAGCGTAGTCGGCAACGCCATGGAGCCCACGGCCTGACCGAGTCGGCCGCTGCGGTCGAACAGCACGTTGTTCAGGCTCAGGCCCTGGGTTTCGAGAAAGGTGGCAACGCTTTGCATGCTCTCGGCCTGATTGACGAACAGAAAGGTCAGGTCCGGGCGTTGTTGCTGGGCGTTTTCCAGCACCGGCATTTCGCGCCGGCACGGTGGGCACCAGGTCGCCCACAGGTTGATCACCAGCGGACCGCCCTGATAATCGCTGAGCTGGATGGTCTCCCCGGCGGCGTTGCGCAGGGTGATTTCCGGCAGGCGCGTGCCTTGTTCGTAGATATTCAACGACAGGGTCGCCAGCAGCCAGAACAGCACACCGCTGGCCACGCCAAAACCCAGTGGCCGGCGCAGGCCCGGGCGGCGCCAGCCACGATACAACGCCGCCAGCAACAGCACGATCACCCCCGGCCAGGCGAGAAAACCGCCATCGCGCAGGTCGATGATCTGCCACGGATCGTTGCGATAGTGGCCCCAATACAGCGCGACAAACGCCACGCGTGCCGCGAGCATGCCGAGCAGAAACAGACTGAACAGCGCCGACTCGGGGTTATCGCCGCCACGCTTGGCCACCCGCCAGCCGACAAAGGTCGCCAGCGCCAGGGCACTGATCAGCAGCAGGTGGTTAAGCGCGATGGCAAAGGTGCCGAGGGTAAACGTCAGCATTAATTGGCGTCTCGAGTGGTGGTCCAGCGTTGCAGGAACGTATCGGCATCAACCTCACCGGTGATGCGCTGGCTACGCCGCTCTTCGCCGTCAGTGCCGATCCAGACAAAACTCGGTGGCCCCGGGACTTTGTAGCGGCCGAGCAGCTCGCGGCTGGCGGCATTGTCGGCGGTGACATCAAGGCGCAGCAGACGCACATCGCCGAGTGCCTGCATGATCTTGTCCTTGCCGAACACTTGTTTCTCCATGACTTTGCACGACACGCACCAGTCGGCGTAGTAATCGAGCAATACCCACTGACCCCTGGCCCTGGCGGTATCCAGTTCACGTTGCAGCGCTGCCGGGTTCTTGATCGTGGTGAATGCGTCATGCCCGCTTGGCGTAGCGCTGGCAACACGGCCGGCGCTGTACACCTGCAGCGGCTGATAAGGGTCATCACCGCCACCGGCGGCACCGATCAGCAGCAGGCTGCCCCACAGACCGAGCAACAAAGAACTGGCGCCGAACACCTGGGCGACGCGCCCGAAGCCTTCCGATTGCTTCCAGGCGCAGAACGCCGCAATCAGCAGCAGCGCGCCGCACAGGCCTAGCCACAGCGAGGAGTCCAGTACCGGACGCAACATCAGCAGCGCTGTCGCCAGGAACAGGAAGCCGAAGATGCCCTTGAGCAGGTTCATCCACGCCCCGGGTTTTGGCAGGAAGCGGTTGCCGACGGTCACCAGCAGTAACAACGGCACTCCAATACCGATGCCCAGCGCGAACAGAATCAGCCCGCCGTGCAACGCATTGCCGCTCTGGGCGATGTACAGCAAGGCGCCGGCCAGCGGCGCGGTCATGCACGGGCCGACCAGCAGCCCCGACAGCGCGCCGAGCACCCCGGCACCGATCAGGCTGCCGCCGTTGCGGCTGCGCGAGGCGTGTTCGAGGCGATCTCGCAAGGCCACCGGCAATTGCAATTCGAAGAAACCGAACATCGGCAACGCCAGCACCACGAACACCGCCGCAAACGCACCGAGCAGCCATGGATTTTGCAGCCATGCCTGCAAGTTGGCGCCGAGCAGAGACGCGATCACCCCCATCGCCGCATACACCAGCGCCATGCAGATCACATAGCTGCTGGCCAGAGCGAAACCACGGCGTGGCGTGGCACCACTGCCGACAATCATCCCCGCCAGAATCGGTAGCATCGGCAGTGAACATGGAGTAAACGCCAGCAGCAGGCCCAGGCCGAAGAACACCAGCAGGCTCCAGCCCAGCGCGCGTTGCTCAAGACCGCTGGCCAGGGCTTGGTCCGGCGCTTCAGCGCTGCTTGACGGCGTCGCTTTGCCACCCAGATCGATGACCCGGGTTTGTGGCGGATAGCACAAGCCAGCATCGGCGCAGCCCTGGTAACTGACCTTGATCTGACCGCTGGCCGAGGCCGGGACTTTCACCTCCAGCCCCTGGCGGTATACCGGTTGTTCACCGAAGAATTCGTCACTGTGGGACTCGCCCTCGGGCAGAACCGGCTGTTGTTCAGCCTTCAGACCGTCGAATTTCAGGCGTTTCTGATACAGGTAGTAGCCGTCGGTGATTTGCCAGAACAGCTGGGTTTCCCCGGACTCCAGGCGTTCGGAGGTGAGCACGAATGCTTTGTCGACCGGCAAAAACTCCGGTTTGGTCTCGAATGGATTATTTCCCGCCTGTGCCAGGCCGGAGATCAACAGTGCAAAGAAAAGAAAAAAATGACGCATGGAGGAGCCTTGTCCCTGTGCAAGTGTGGTGCACAGTGGCGGGTGGCGATTAACCGATGATTAACCGCCCCGCACGATGTCGGATGGGCGACCCGACGCCGATTCACTGGTGCCTGCGAGTGGCTCAGTCCTTCAGCAGCCCGGGCCAGGTGGATTCGGAGATTGTATACGGGCCAAATACTTTTTTCGCGCCCTGCTCATAACGCAGGTAGCGGTTGTCGTTCAGGAAAACGTAAAAGTAAGTATCAAGTGTCGGGTAGTCGTTGGTGACGGCCGTCATCATTTTGTCTTTATATTCTTCCAGTGGTGCCCAGGACGAACCTTTTAGAGGTAGTACTTCCAAGGTGTTGGAGTATGTTTCGTAGATCAGGTAATTTCCGTCATTCAACAATAACCAGTAGCTCTCCCTTTGTGCAGTGTTTTCACTCCACATTACGCCAACTATTTTGTAGTAGTAAGGCAATAGTTTTTCCCACTTTGATTTTGCGATGGGGGTTTTGGAGAGCGCCTTGTCGGCTTGTTGGCTGAACTCACAAACGGATGGCGTTGCTCCTTCGTCGTAGAACAGCCAGAGCGTGTCGACACCACCGTTCCAACGGGTGCTCGTCGTGGTAAAGCCAAAGCGCAAGTCGGCAGCAGTCTTGTCGAAGCCTGCCCATTTGCCATCCACCGGCTTGGGGAAACCGGAAAGTACTTTGTCATCCTCGAAGTCGAAACGGGAATAGTTGTTTTTCTCGGGGAAAAAGAAATAAATGCGGTCGGGGCCGGTGCGCCAGTCAACGGTGACGAAGTTTTTTGTAATGCTCATTTATACGATTCTTCCATTGTTTTTTCGGTTTTTTGAATGTTTGTTTTGTGTTTGTAAAAGTCGTGTGTTTTATGTCTGCTTTTTTGTAATTTGTTAGCTGTTTCTAGTTTGTGTGGGACAGCGTGGGTACCTCTGTCAAGTCGGTTGTGGTCCTGGCATGGTGGTGGCTTGAACCTGATCGTCTGTGTGTTTCAGGTCGCGAATTTTCAATAGCGCAACAGTCCGGGCCAGCTTTCGTTATCGATTTTTATCGGTTCGGATACAACACGGTTTTCCTGGATGTTGTAGCGGATATATTCATCCTTATTCAAAAACAGATACCAGTAACTGTCGGCAAAAGTACGATCGTTTTGCGCAGCGGTCATGATCCGGTCTTGATACTTGGCCAACCCTGGCCATGTTTCATCATCAATGGGTTCTTCGATAAGTGTTTCATAGCCGAAATCAAGCTTGAGCGCCTTTCCATTGTCCAGCAGGAAGCGGAACAAGTGCGCTCGCCCCGGAATGGTTTGCCACCATGTGCCGGCAACGATCCGGTCGAAGTAGGGCGTCAGTTGTTTCCATCGTGATTCACTAACTGGAACAGTGCTGATGCAGTGATCATTGTCCTGATCATATTTGCTGACGCAGGGAGTGAATCGATCCTCGTGGTAATGGAACAGCCACAAAATGTCACCGTCAAATTCTTCAGTGTCGAATCCAGTGGTGGTGAAGCCAAAACGCAGATCGTAGGCGTTATGGAAGTTGCTCCAGTTACCGGATACCTCCCGCGGGTAGTTTCTGGGTACTTCATTGTCAGGGATGCTGAAGCGTGAATAAATGTTGTAGTCCTTGAAGAAGAAGTAGATCTGGTCTTTGCCAGAGCGCCAGTCAACCGTGACGACATTTCCTAAGCGAGACATTGTTCAATCCTTTGAATGGTTGTTTTGAGAAAGAGTTGTTGCTGATCGCGTGCGACCTGGTTTGTTCAGGGTGCACGCGATGCGATGGGGTGAAGTATTAATGAGTTGCTGTGTTTTTGTTCTCTGGTTTGATTGTCGGTCTGTTGGTTTTTGTTTGCCTTTGATTGTTTGGTCGGGTTGATGCTAGTTGTTAAGTTTGTTTTTTAATATGCCCGGTGTGTTTCAATTTGAAAGTTGCGTCGTCGCTATTGTTAATAAGACTGGCAGGCGGGCAGGCGCCCGGGCTATTTGCCTGGCAGGCTGCTACCGTGTGCAGCGTCGCATCGCGCTTCTCGTGAGTTGGTACACTTGGCATAATTGCGGCTTAATCTTCGGTTGCTTGAATCGCGTTTTTGCTCATGGAGCTCACATGCACGTACTGGTTTGCGAAGACGATGAGTTGATCGCCAGTGGCATCGTCGCTGGCCTCACCGCTCAAGGCCTGACCGTCGAACACGTCAATACGGCTTCGAAAGCGCGGGCGATGCTCAAGGTCGCCGAATTCGACGTGATGGTGCTCGATCTTGGCCTGCCCGACGAAGATGGCCTCAAGTTGCTGCAACAGTTACGGCAGCAGGGCCTGGAAATTCCGGTGCTGATTCTGACCGCGCGGGACTCGGTGACTGACCGGGTCGATGGTTTGCAGGCGGGGGCTGACGATTACCTGCTCAAACCGTTCGATCTGCGCGAACTGTTCGCTCGTCTGCAAACCTTGTTGCGCCGGGTTGCCGGACGCAGCGTCAACCTGATCGAACACGGCGCACTGACCTACGATCCGAGCAGCCGTGAAACGATGCTCGCCGGGCAACCGGTGGACCTGTCGCGGCGCGAGCAATCGTTGTTGCAGGCGCTGCTGCACAACCGTGGCCGGGTGCTGTCCACCGAGCAATTGAAAGACAGCGTCTACGGCTTCAATGACGAACTGGAGAGCAACGCCCTGAACGTGCATATCCATCACCTGCGCAGCAAGCTCGGCAAGGGAATTGTTGAAACCGTGCGCGGTCTGGGTTATCGCCTCGGGCCGGCCGATGGTGGAGAGCCACAGAAGTGATGAGTCTGCGTCTGCGCCTGAGTCTGACCCTCGGCGCCGCGTTCGCCCTGATCTGGGCTTTGGCTGCGGCCTGGATGCTCAGCGACTTGCGCAATCAGATGATGTTTTCCCTCGACCAGCGGCTGGTGGCTTCGGCGCGCATGGTCGCCGGATTGCTCGAGCAACTGCCGGCATTGCCGAGCAAGGGCGAGGGCACCCATTTCAGTGCCGAACAGTTGAACATTCCCGGTGGCATGGCCTGCCAGGTCAGTTCGTTGCGCGGGGAGATTCTGGCCCGTAGCCACAGCAGTCCCGAGCAAACCCTGGAAGCCGAGAAGATGGGCTTCCACGACCAGATGATCGACGGCGCACCGTGGCGCAGTTTCACCCTCGCGCGCGGTGACGTGCGCATCACCACCGCCGACCGGCAGATCGAACGCGAAGCCCTGAACATGTCGATTCTGCTGGCGGCCTCGGTGCCGGTCGGCGTGGCGTTGCTCGGTTGTCTGTGCCTGTTGTGGCTGGGCATCGGTCAGGGCCTGGCACCGCTCAATCGGCTGCGCGAAGCCTTGATGCGGCGTAACGCCGACTCGCTGGAGCCGCTGCAACTGCAGTCGTTTCCCAGCGAACTGAAACCGCTGCTCGACACCCAGAACCAGTTGTTTCAGCGCATCGGCAAGACCATCGAACGTGAACGCCGGCTGACCGGTGACGCCGCCCATGAACTGCGCAGCCCGCTGACGGCGATCAAGACCCACCTGCAAGTGGCGCGCATGACCGAGGGCAGTGCCCGCGATCAGTCGCTGGCCCGGGCCGAAGAGGGCGCCGACCGCATGCACCGCACGTTGGAGCAACTGTTGTTGCTGGCGCGGGTCGAGGGCAGCCTGTCGTTTGACGATGGCGTGCAGTGCAGCGCCGAGCAGGTGGCGAAACTGGCGATGCAGGATGCGGCCGGTGGCGAGCGCCAGCGCATCAAACTGCAATTGCCGACGCCGCTGTCCAGCGCGCCGGTGCAAATGCCGGCGGTGCTGTCGATTGCCGCGCTGCGCAATCTGCTCGACAACGCCCTGCGCCATACCCCGGCGGACGCTGAGGTGGAGCTGAGTCTGGAAACCGTCGGTCAGCGCGCACATTTTGTGGTGCGCGACCATGGCCCGGGGATTGCCGCAGAAGATCTGCAGCACCTGACCCAACGCTTCTGGCGCAACGGCCAGAGCACCGGCTGCGGCCTCGGCCTGGCGATTGTCCAGGCCATCGTCCAGCGTTGCGCCTGCACTCTGCATTTCGACAGCCGCCCGGATGGGCTGCGCGTCGAGCTGACCATGCCGCTGCAGTCCATGTAACACCACAAATCCTGTAGGAGTGAGCCTGCTCGCGATAGCGGTGATTCAGCCGATGAAGATGTCGACCGGCACGACGCTATCGCGAGCAGGCTCACTCCTAAAGTGGATCCGTGGGTGTGGCACATCAAATGTAACGTCTGTGCATTAGTCATTCGCCAGTCCCGGCGTTATGGTCGGGACTGCTCTGACTCAATGGATTGAGGGACCGCAGCATGGAAGCAGCAATCTGTATCTGCCCGGCGAAACCCGCCGACGCCGGCATCATCAGCCGCATCATCGAGCGTTCGATCCGTCTCGGTTGTGCGCTCGAACATCGCAATGACCCACAATTGGTCAACCGCTGGATCGCCCGGCAATCCTCCGACTTCATCAGCGCTCGGCTTGCCGACTCGCATTGCTACCTGAATATCGCGTTGTTACAGGACAAACCGGTAGGTGTCGGGATGGCCACGGCCAGCGGGGACATCGGTTTTTGTCATGTGCAACCGGAATGGTTTCGCCGTGGCGCGGGGCGGGCGCTGATGATGGACCTGGAAGGCTGGTTGCGGATTCGCGCAGTGCCGCAGGTGAGCATCGTCAGTACACGCACCGGTGCGGCTTTTTATCGGCATCTGGGCTACCGCGAATCGGCGCCAACCTTCATCGATCAGGGCTTGCAGCGCGTGGCGATGCACAAACCGTTGCCATTGCCCGACTGACAACTCGATCAAGGGTCTAAATCCTCGCCCCGCTTAAGCGTTTCCAGAACAGGAAAACCTGCATGTGCGCCCCGCGACCGGAACGCGCACCTGTGCGGTGTGCTGTTTTGGTCACTATCCATAGCGTATTGAGGGGTCGAGAGATGTCAGTCGCCACCAGCCTTATCGAAGAGCCGTCGGCCCGGATTGCCTCCGCGCCGGCAGAAACCCTGTATCAGTTCAACGAATCGCCACTGCTGGCCCGTCAGAGCCAGCAGGAGTCCAATGCCCGCAGTTACCCGCGACGCATTCCGCTGGCGCTCAAGCGCGCCAAGGGCCTGTATGTCGAAGACGTTGAAGGCCGTAGCTTCATCGATTGCCTGGCCGGTGCCGGCACCTTGGCCTTGGGGCACAACCACCCGGTGGTGATCGAGGCGATCCAGCAAGTGCTTGCCGATGAGTTGCCGCTGCACACCCTCGACCTGACCACACCGGTCAAGGATCAATTCGTCCAGGACCTGTTCGGCTTGCTGCCGCCAGCGCTGGCGGCCGAGGCGAAGATCCAGTTCTGCGGCCCGACCGGCACCGATGCGGTGGAAGCCGCGTTGAAACTGGTGCGCACCGCCACCGGGCGCAGCACCGTGCTGTCATTCTCCGGCGGTTATCACGGCATGAGCCAGGGTGCGTTGAGCCTGATGGGCAGCCTGGGGCCGAAGAAGCCGCTGGGGGCCTTGCTCAGCAATGGCGTGCAGTTCATGCCGTTCCCGTATGACTACCGCTGCCCGTTCGGCCTTGGCGGCGCGGCCGGGGTGAAAGCCAACCTGAGTTATCTGGAAAACCTGCTCAATGACCCCGAAGCCGGGGTGCAGTTGCCGGCGGCGGTGATTGTCGAGGCGGTGCAGGGCGAGGGCGGGGTGATTCCGGCCGACATCGAGTGGCTGCGCGGCTTGCGTCGGATCACCGAGAAGGCTGGTGTGGCGCTGATCCTCGACGAGATCCAGAGCGGTTTCGCCCGCACCGGCAAAATGTTTGCCTTCGAACATGCCGACATCATCCCGGACGTGGTGGTGCTGTCCAAAGCCATCGGCGGCAGTCTGCCATTGGCGGTGGTGATCTATCGCGACTGGCTCGACACCTGGCAACCGGGCGCCCATGCCGGCACCTTCCGTGGCAATCAGATGGCAATGGCCGCCGGTTCTGCGGTGATGCGTTATCTGCTTGAGCACAAGGTCTGCGAACACGCTGCCGCCATGGGCGAGCGTCTGAGCGAACACCTGCGCATCCTGCAACGAGACTTCCCGCAACTGGGCGACATTCGTGGTCGCGGCTTGATGCTCGGTGTCGAACTGGTGGACCCGAACGGTACGCCGGATGCCCTCGGCCATCCGCCGGCCTTCGCCCGCCTGGCACCGCTGGTGCAGCGCGAATGCCTCAAGCGCGGGCTGATTCTGGAGCTGGGCGGCCGCCATGGCGCGGTGGTGCGTTTCCTGCCGCCACTGGTGATCAGCGCTGCGGAAATCGACCGCGTTGCCGAGATCTTCGGCCGTGCCTTGGCCGCCGCCACGGCCGCCGGGTAAATTTTTCTCAGCGCCCAACGTTCTTTCTACATACCCGGCTGCACCCCGTGTGCAGCCCACCCCTACAGTGATGGAGAACCAGCATGACGTCAGTATTCGACCGCGAGGACATCCTCTTTCAGGTCGTGGTCAACCACGAAGAGCAATATTCGATCTGGCCGGATTACAAAGCCGTGCCGCAAGGCTGGCGCACCGTGGGCAAGAGCGGCCTGAAAAAGGAATGCCTGGCCTACATCGAGGAAGTCTGGACCGACATGCGTCCGCTGAGCCTGCGCCAGAAGATGGAAGGGCAGGCGGCTGCTCAGTAACTCGTCGGCCAAAAAGAAACCCGCTGGACTGGTGACAGTCAGCGGGTTTTTTCATGGCCGGCATTTGTGGTGTTTTGGCGGGCCTCTTCGCGAGCAGGCTCGATCCCACAGGGGATTTATGAGTGACACAGATCCAGTGTGGGAGCGAGCCTGCTCGCGAAGAGCGATAACGCGGTGCAACTGAAACTACGCCCCGCTCAGCCCCTTGAGCAGCAAATCCACATTCCCCTCCAGCTCCGCCACCGGATCCTCGGCATCGGTACTCAACACCAGCAAGCGACTCCCCGACTCGGCAATCGCCGCTTTCACCGCTTCCGATGGCTGACGATGATGCAGCACCAGCGCCACGTCGTTGTCCTTGAGCGTCGCCGTGAGTTTCTGCAGATCTTCCGGAGTCCATTCGGCATCCGGTCGTGGATCCTCGCCGATCAGCTCCAGATTCAGGCTGCCGATCAGGTAACCGAAGTGATCGCTAAGGCTCATCACGCTCAGGTTGTCGGCCTCGGCCAGACGCGCTTCGCTGTCGGCACTGAGCCTGAGCAAGCGCTGTTTCAATGCCGCCAGGTTGGCCTCGATTTTCGGTTTGGCGGACGGCGCCAGGCGCACCAGATCCGCCGCCATCACGTCGGCCATGCGCCCCATGTTGTTGCTCGCCAGCCATGGCTGACTGTTCAAGCCATCGACCTTGATTCCCGGTTGCACGGCAATCCCGGGCAGGGCGCCATCCACTGGACGCGCCGCGTCGACCTCGACAATGCGAATGTTGCTGCGCCTCGCAATCGGGTACAGCGGATCGTCGGCCCACAGCGAGCGCACGCCGATCACTGCATCGGCGCCGGAGGCCAGCTTGCCCAGTGCCGGCGCACCGCGACCGGTGAAATACGCGGTCTGGCGGCTGCCCGGCAGATTCGCCGGAGCCGCGCGTTCGAGGCTGACGTCAGTGCCTTTGAGCAGCACTTCGCCCAGGCCATAGGTGATGGGCAACGAGGCCAGTACGCGCAGCGGTTTAGGGTTTTCAGCCGCCAGCAACGGGCTGCAGACCACGCCGCACAGGGCCATGGCCAGGGTCAGTTTGCGCAATGAGAAAGCCATTTATCCAAGGTTCCCTTTCAGACTCGGAACAACCCCGCGCGCAATCGCGGCGAGGGCGAAGGCAATGCCGGCGACCAGAATGATCGCGGCGCCGGACGGAATCGGCAGATCGAAGATGATCGGGGCGAGAATTCCGCACAAGGTGCTGACGGTGGCAATCAGCACCGAACACCAGAAAAAGCCCTTCAGCGACTGGCTGAGCAAGCGCGCCGCCGCTGCCGGAATCACCAGCAGCGCGCCGACCAGAATCGCGCCGATGACCTTCACCGCCGCGACGGTGATCAGCGTCACCAGAATCACGAACAGGTAGTCCAGGGTCTTCACCGCGACGCCACGCACCGCCGCCAGTTGCGGATTGAAACTGGCGAGCATGATGCGGTTGTACAGCGGCAGCGCCAGGGCCATGACCAGCGAACCGACGATCGCCAGCACCAGCAGGTCGTTGCCGTTGACCGTCAGCACTGAACCGAACAGCACGTTCTCCAGAATGTGCACGTTGATCTTGCCGGCCAGAATCAGCAGCAGGCTCGCCCCCAACGCCAGCGACACCGAGAGAAACACGCCAATCAGCGTATCCGGCGCCAGACCGGTGCGGTTGCGCAAGTAGTTGAGCAGGATGCCGAACAACAGACAGTAGCCGAACAGGCTGCCGTACGGCCCGGTGTAGGGCTCGCCGAGCAGAATGCCGATGGCCACGCCGGTCAGCGCCGCGTGACCGACCGCTTCGGAGAAAAACGCGAAACGCTTGACCACCACCAGTGTGCCGAGGCCGCCGAGCACCGGGCCGATCAACAGGCCGGCGAGCAGTGCATTCACGACAAAACCATAGGCCAGCGCTTCCGGCAGATAACCGGAGGAGGCCCAGCCCTGAACCATCAAACGAAAGGCTTCGTAACTCATCAGACAGCGCTCCGTGGATGCGTCGAAAACAACGTCAGCAGCCGCTCCGGGGTCAGCGCCTGTTGCGGCGTGGCGTCGAACAGCACGCGACGGTTGAGGCCGGTGACCCGATCGGCCAGGCGCTTGACCGCTTCCAGATCGTGCTCGATCCACAGCACCGTGATGCCGGCAGCGCGCCAGTCGCCGAGCAGGCGTTCGAACACCTGAATCCCGGCTTCGTCGAGCGCCGACATTGGCTCATCCAGCACCAGCAGTTGCGGCGGCGGAATCAGTCCCTGGGCGAGCAGCACGCGTTGCCGCTCACCGCCGGACAGCGCGCCCATGCGCCGCTTGCGTTTGTCCTGCATGCCGACCCGTTCCAGCGCTTCGCCGATGGCCTTGGCGTAGTGTTTGCTCAGGCCAAGAAACGCCGGACGGCGCTGGCACATGGCGGCCATGAAATCGTCGACGGTCATCGGCAGGCCGTGATCGAACTCCAGCGCCTGCGGCACGTAACCGATGGTGCCGGGCTCACCGGGCCAGTGCAGGCTCAGTTGACCTTGATGCGGCATCTGCCCGAGCAAAGTCTTGATCAGCGAACTCTTGCCGCCGCCGTTGGGGCCGACCAGTGCGTGCACGTGGCCGGGCTGAACCTGGAAGCTGACGTGGTCGAGAATCGTCGTGCGTCCAAGCGTCAGGCTGACCTGCGCAAAATCCAGTGTCGGCCCGCTCACCCTTTGTAGGCCTTCGCCTGCTCGCGATGGCGGTGTGTCATTCAACGATGTGGTTGAGTGGCCAGGCGCTTTCGCGAGCAGGCTCGCTCCCACAGGGGATTGGGGGGTGTCAGAGAGGGTTTCTTTTACCGTCATGCCCCGGACTCCTGAATCGCCCGCACCACGGTGTTGAGGTTGCCGGTCATTTCCTTTTCGTATTTGTCGGCGCTGTATTCGCCGTAAGAGATGTGCGACAGCGGGTACAGCTTCACGCCCGATTCACGCTGAATGGTTTCGACGTAGGTGGACGGGAAGTCCATCTCGGAGAAGATCACCTTCACGTCGAGTTCGCGCAGTTGGTCGATGGTCTTTTTCAACTGGCTCGGGCTGGGTTCGATGCCATGGGCTGGCTCGACCACGGCGGTGACTTCCAGGCCGAATTCGCGCAGCAGATAGTCGTACGCCGCGTGTACCGTGGCCACACGCAGTTCGGCGTTGGGGGCCTGGGTCAGTTTCGCCAGGGCATCGGCGCGCATCTGCCGCAGGCGTTTGCCGTAGGCACGGGCGTTCTGCGTGTAAGTCCTGGCGTTGTCCGGGTCGAGTTTGCCCAGCTCGCGGGCGATGTTGTTGACCTGGGCAATCGAGGCACTGATCGACAGGAAGGTGTGCGGGTTGACCACTTTACCGGCACCACGCGCAGCGGTACCGGTGGCCGCCAGCAGCGGCACGTTCTCGTTGGCTTCGATGGTCTTGATGTTCGGCGTTTCGCTGGCGGCGATCATCCGGTCGGCGAAGTCGTCATGGCCGACCCCGTTGAGCACGATCACGTCGAGCCCGCTGATGCGTTTGATGTCTTCGGCCCGTGGCTCGTAGGCGTGCGGGTTGAAGCCGGCGGGAATCAGCGGCACCACGTCGGCCTTGTCGCCGACGATGTTCGCCACATAGCTGTAATACGGGTGCAGGGTGATGCCGATGCGCAGGCGTTTGGCTGGATCGGCGCTGACCAGCGGGCTCAGCAGACAGGCGCAAAGGCCAGCCAGCAGCAAGCGCAGGAAGGGACGGCGAGGCGATGAAATAGACATGGGCAAGCGGTCTTCTCTGGGGTGAAGGCGAAGGTTCAGTGGCGATGCTCGCGGGTCACGCCGGCATCGAATTGCGCGACGATCTGCTTCCAGCCTGCGGCCGACAGCGCGGCGTCGGTCAGTTCGGCGGGCGTCTGCAGATCGGCGGCGCGGTTGAGCCAGATGTCCGGCGCGGCATTGGCATCGGCGCTCAGCAGCATCACGAACGATCCGGCCACGGCGGACGACTGGCTGTGGCCGAAATAGGCGGTATCCGCCAGCAACTGCCAGGCATGTCCGCCACGGCTGACCGAGCTGGCGTCCTCGGCAAACGGGGCGAAACCTTCGTCGGCCAGGGTCTGTGGCGTCGGCAGGATTTGCTGCTCTTCGCGCAACAGGCGGATTTCGTCGAGGGTCACCCGCAGGTCGGCGTAGATGCCTTGTTCGGCGGCGCTGAGGTCGCGCCGGGCATCGAGCTGATGGCTGGCAACCGGCTGCGGTTCATGGGACACCCCGCGCCACGCCACCACCGACCCGGCAACCGCGAGGATCAGCAGGCACAGCAGCAGGACATTGAGGGTTTCATGGCCGGCACCGGCCGGGCGGACGACTTGCGTGGTGGGCGTACTCATGGGGCTTCGATGTCCGCTTGGTCGATTTCCACGACGTGGCCGGGGCCGGCGTCGAACAGCACGTAGAACTCGGCCGCCGGTTTCTTGAAGGTCAGGCTCGAGTCGGCGCCGAGCTTGCCCGGCACCAGAATGGTTTCGTCGTAGCCGATAACGTCCAGGGTCACCCCGGGGGCACCGCTGCCGTCGGAAAAACCACCGGTGCATTTGATCTGCTCGGCATCGACGGCCTTGCATTCGCACATCGGGTTGTGGGCCAGGGCGCCGGCGCTGAAACCGCTGCACAACAGCAGCAACGCGGCGCGCAACCGCAGGCGGGAGGGGCGTTGAACGCGGTTCATGGTTTGGCTCCTTGTTTGTTCAGCCAGGCAATGGTGGCGGGGGAGGCCTGGCTCAGGGGAATCGAGGCTTGATGCAGGCTGCCGTCCCAGCCTTCCATGGTGATCCACAGCTCGGCGTCGGCCTGGGTCTTTTCCGCTACCGGCAACTGCGCGCCCATGCGGTACGGTGTGCCGAAGAAGATCACCCCGGCGGCGCGCAGGCTGCGGGGTTTGCCGATGCGCAGGTAGGTGGCCTTGACCTGTTCGACGCAGGTGTCGCACAGGGCAGCATTGAAATCCTTCATGTAACCGGCGGGGCCACTGAGGCGCGGCGCTTCGTTACGCAGTTCGGCCAGGCGCAGGCTCCACGGGCCGACCTGCACTTCGCCAACCTCGTGCTCGCCGAGGCCGATGTCGCCGCGAAACAGCGCGGCGTCGGCGAAGTACTTGGGCATGAAGCCCAGCGGAATCAGCAGCAGCAAGGCGTTCAGGTGAAAGCGCCATTTGCGCCAGAAGCGGCGCAGTGCGGACGGTTGGGCAATGCGGTTGGACTGGCTCACAGGCTGACCTCCGCCGGTTCACGGCTGACGCGGGTGCTGCGGACCTTTTTATTCTCGCGCTTGAGTGCGTTGGCGGTGGCCAGCGCGGTGCGCTTGGTCCAGATCAACAGGCCGCTGAGCACCATCATGCTCAGCAGCAGGCCGAAGAAGAACCAGATCAGCTTGATCCACAGGCCGCCGAAGTCACCGGTGTGCAACGGACGCATCGACTCGGTGACGAACTCCAGCGAGGAGCGGTCAGTGATCAATCGCGTGGCGGCCATGTCGCCGGTGTAAGGGTTGAGCGTGGCGGTCTGGAACATCAGCGGATACCAGCCGCGACCGCCGACACTCAGGTGGCTGTAGGCATTGCCCGGCAGGCTGATGAAGCTGACTTCCAGCCCGGGCATGTGCTGTTCGGCGATCTGCACCGCGCGATCGAGGCTGATCCGTGGCGCAGGACTGGCGTTGCTCGACATCGGAACGCTTTCCCGGGACATGGCGGGAATGATCGGCTCGGTGGTGATCGACACCTGGTTGTCGGCCAGAAAGGCCTGGATCAGAAACCAGGTGCCGGTGATGGAGATCACCGCGATGAACCAGATCGACCAGATGCCGCTCAGTCGATGGAAGTCGCCCCAGAAAATACGCGCGCCATGGCGAAAACGCAGCGTAGGTTTGAAGAAGCCTTTCCAGAAGCGTTTGTAGACCACCAATCCGGTGACCAGCGACGCGAGCATCGGCAGGCCGAGGAACGACACCAGGTACCAGCCCCAGCTGAAACCGTTGGTGAACGGCACCAGCCACCAGCCGTGCAGGGCACGGGTGAATGCCTTGAAGTTGAAGTCTGGCGCCGGGCCCTGGATCACGCCGGTGTAAGGGTTGACGTACACCGTCTGCGCGCGGCCGTCGGGGTAGCTGACCTCGACGTCGAGGGCGAAATGCGATTCGTCAGGGCGGCTGATGCTTTCGACCAGCAATTGCGGTTCGGCCTTCTTGATCGCGGCCAGCACTTGCTCGTAACTGAGCAGCGGTGCGTCGTCCGCCGGCTGACTGGCGCGCATCTGCGGGTTGGCCAGCCAGACGATTTCCTGGCTGACCACCGCCAGCGTGCCGGTGACACACACGATCAGGACAAAAAACCAGATCGGCAGCGCGAGCCAGCTATGCACCAGGAACCACAGTTTGGAACGGGATTTCTTCGACATGATTGCGCGTCTTGATTTCGATGAGAGGGCACGTGGCTACGGGCTTCGCAGCGCGGGTGTCCCCGAAAGGCGCGGTCGTGGCTGTTGCCTACGCGAGCGGCCTGCATCTCTATAGGACGGATGAGCCGGGCAAATCCCGATGGCATATATGAAAGTAAATGTTTCGCACTTCCCCCAGTCACCACCAACCCCTGTAGGCCTTCGCCTGCTCGCGATAGCGGTGACTCAGTCAATGAAGACGTCGAATGACACGACGCTTTCGCGAGCAGGCGAAGGCCTACAGGGGGCGTTCGGTGATAAGCCGATCGAACACGATTCATGAACGCCGCGCTCACTGCCTGCCAATTGATGGCCGCCACCTGCTCCCTATGATGGACATCACCGAACGAGCCTGAGCGAGCGCCTTGATGAGCCCCAGAACCCTCTACGACAAACACATCGATTCGCACACCGTGTGCCGTCTCGACGAGCAGGGCCATGTCCTGCTGTATATCGATCGCCAGGTGATCAACGAATACACCAGCCCTCAGGCGTTCAGCGGTCTGCGTGCCGCCGGGCGCGAGGTCTGGCGACCGGGCACGGCGTTGGCGGTGGTCGATCACGTCAACCCGACCACGCCGCTGCGGGTCGCGGCGATGCCCGATGCCGGCGGTGCGCGGCAGGTGTCGTATCTGGCGGAAAACTGCCGGGACTTCGGCATCGAACTGCTGGACGTCCTCGACAAGCGCCAGGGCATCGAGCATGTGATCGCCCCGGAGCAAGGCTTCATTCTGCCGGGCATGGTCATCGCCGCCGGCGATAGCCACACCACCACCTACGGTGCACTGGGGGCGTTCGGTTTCGGCATCGGCACCTCAGAGATCGAACACCTGCTGGCCTCGCAGACCCTGGTCTACAAACGCCTGAAAAGCCTGCGCGTGACTGTCGACGGTGCGCTGGCGCCAGGCCTGACCTCCAAGGACGTGATCATGGCGCTGATCGGCCAGATCGGTGCGTCCGGTGCCAGCGGTTACGCTATCGAGTTCTGCGGTTCGACCATCGACGCGCTGAGCGTCGAAGCGCGCATGACCATTTGCAACATGGCGGTCGAGGCCGGTGCGCGCGGTGCGTTCATGGCGCCGGACGAAAAAGTCTTTGCTTATCTCAAGGGCAAACCCCGAGCACCGCAGGGCGAACTCTGGGAACGCGGGTTGCAGAAGTGGCGTGAACTGCGCAGCGATCCCGACGCCGTGTTCGACCGTGAAGTACACCTCGACGCCAGCCTGCTGGAACCGATGGTCACTTGGGGCACCAGCCCGGATCAGGTGGCGGCGATCGGCGCGCAAGTGCCGGACCCGCAAGGCATCGACGATCCGATTCTGCGTCAGGACATGCGCCGGGCCCTGCATTACATGGGCCTGGAGCCGGGGATGGCGCTGCGCGATATCGTCATCAGCCATGCGTTCATTGGTTCCTGCACCAACGCGCGGATCGAAGACCTGCGCGATGCCGCCCGTGTCGTGCGCGGGCGACGGGTGGCCGGGCATGTGCGAGCGATGATCGTGCCAGGTTCCAGCGAGGTCCGTGCTCAGGCTGAAGCGGAAGGTCTGGCGCAGATCTTCATCGACGCCGGGTTTGAATGGCGCCAGTCCGGCTGCTCGATGTGCCTGGCGATGAACGATGACGTGCTCGCGCCCGGCGACCGTTGCGCCTCCAGCACCAACCGCAATTTCGAAGGCCGGCAGGGTGCTGGTGCGCGCACCCACCTGATGAGCCCGGCGATGGTCGCCGCCGCCGCGATCAGTGGCCACCTGACCGACATCCGCCACTTTGGAGAACGCCCATGAGCCTGCAACCCTTCACTCAAGTTAGCGGCCAGGCCGCGCCGCTGCTCGCGGCCAATGTCGACACCGACGTGATCATGCCCAAGCAGTTTCTCAAGGGCATTGATCGTCGTGGACTGGATCGCGGGGTGTTTTTCGACCTGCGTTTTCTTGCCGACGGTACGCCCAGCCCTGAGTTCGTATTGAACCAGCCGGCCTGGCAGCGCGCGAGTTTTCTGGTGGTCGGGCCGAATTTCGGCTGCGGCTCCAGCCGTGAACACGCAGTGTGGGGGCTGCAGCAAATGGGCATTCGCGCGCTGATCGGCAGCAGTTTCGCCGGGATCTTCTACGACAACTGCCAGCGCAACGGGGTGTTGCTGATCACTCTGGACGAGGCACAGGTGCAGCGTATTGGCAGGTTGGTAAGTCAGCCTGAAAGTGCGCGGATCAGCATTGATCTGGACGCTCAACAGATTCGTCTGGCGGACGGTGAAGCGCTGGGTTTCCATATTGATGGCTTGCGCAAGACCGCCCTGTTGCTGGGCCTTGATGCGATTGGCAGTACCTTGCAGCGGCGCGAGCAGATCAAGGCGTTCGAAAGCGAACACCTGGCTGCCAACCCCTGGCTAACCTGACACCCCTGACCCTGTGGGAGCAAGCTCGCTCCCACAAGGGACTGTGTTTACAGCGAAAGATCCTTGAAATGCCCCTGCAAAAACTCCACACACGCGCGCAGCTTCCCCGAGCTGGCCAGCCGCGTCGGGTACACCGCCCAGACATTTGCGCTCTGGCTGTAATCGGCCAGCACTGGCATCAACCGGCCTTGCTCCAGCAGCGGTTTCACATCCCACAATGAGCGCAGCAACACGCCGCGTCCGTCGAGCGCCCATTGCAGGACGATCTCGCCGTTGTTGGACGACAACGGCCCGCTGACTCGCACGCTTTCCTGCGCGCCGTCGCGATCCAGGTGCCAGATGCCGAAGGCGTTGTCGCGCTCCTTGATCACCAGGCAATCATGCTGTTGCAAGTCGTCCAGCGCTTGCGGCGTGCCGTGGCGTTGCAGGTACTCGGGAGCTGCGCACAGCACCCGGCGGTTGCTCACCAGTTGCCGGCCGATGTGCTGACCGGGCAGGTCATCGCCGACACGGATCTCCAGATCGAAGCCCTCGTTGACGATGTCCACCGCGCGGTCGAACAGGTCCAGGCGAATCTGCAACTGCGGGTGACGCTCGGCCAGCAGCGAAACGGCGGGCGCCACATGGTTGCGGCCGAAACCGAAACTGCTGCAGATGTGCAAACGCCCGCGCGGGCTGTCGTGGGCGTCGGCGAGGTCATCGCGCAGTTGCTGGAAGTCATCGAGGATACGCAAGGCCCAGCGCTGTACCCGTTCACCGTCCTCGGTCAAAGACACGCGGCGACTGGTGCGGTGCAGCAGGCGAGTGCCGAGGGTCGATTCGAGAATCTGGATGCGCTTGCTGACGTAGGCCGGGGACAGGCCCAACTCGTCGGCAGCGGCCGCGAAACCGTTCTTGCGGATCACGGTCAGCAGTACGCGCAGGTCTTCGGGCAGGGGCACGGGGTCTTGGTTCTGGGACATGTCGGAGCGAGCATTGGCGGCACAAGCCGCCAGCATAGCATCGGCAGGGAACGCTCGATTCAGCGCAGGAAATCCAGGGCTTCGGCGAGCAGCAGATCAGGCACTTCCTCGGCCAGATAATGCCCGGCCGGCAGCGCCTTGCCGCTGACATTTGTTGCCACTTGCTGCCATTCGTGCAGCGGATCGAAGCAGCGCCCGACCGTGCCGTCGGCACCCCACAGCACCCGCAGCGGCAGATTCAGTTGATGGCCGGCGGCAATGTCGGCGCGGTCATGTTCCAGATCGATCGCGGCACTGGCGCGGTAGTCTTCGCAAATGCCCCGGGCGCTGCCGGGACGTTGCAGGCAACGCAAGTATTCGCTGAACGCCTCATCGGTGAACGGCTTGAGCCCGGCGCTGCGGCTGCCCATCACACTGCGCAGGTAGGCTTCGGGATCGGCCTCAATCAGGGTTTCCGGCAACGGCGCCGGGCGGATCAGGAAGAACCAGTGCCAATAGGCGCGGGCGAAGGCTTCGTTGGTTTGCGCGTACATCGACAGGGTCGGGGCGATGTCGAGCAGCATCATCCGCTGCACGGTTGCCGGGTGATCAAGGCCCAGGCGATGGGCGACCCGCGCGCCACGGTCATGGGCCAGCACCGAAAACTGCTCGAAGCCCAGCGCTTGCATCAGCTCGACATTGTCCCTGGCCATTTCGCGTTTTGAATAGTTGCGGTGCAGTTCATCGGCGGCGGGCCGGCAGCTGTCGCCGTAACCGCGCAGGTCGGCGGCGACCACGGTGAAGTGCTCGGCCAGTTGCTCGGCAACCTTGTGCCAGATCACGTGGGTCTGCGGGTGCCCGTGCAACAGCAACAGGCCCGGGCCGCTGCCACCGAGGCGGTAGGCGATGTCGACGCCGTTGACGTGGCGCTGGTCTTTGACGAATCCGGCTAACATCGGGCTGATCCTTTTTTCAGTCGTTGTCGGCATGCTGAAATTGTTTACGTTCGGGAGCAACAGGCGCAGCGTGGTGTGGTGGTTCATGAAGTGTGATGTGTCCGCACTGGCCCCTTCGCGAGCAAGCCCGCTCCCACAGTGTTCTGCTGTTTGACCACGATAGTGTTCACACCAGAGATCCCTGTGGGAGCGGGCTTGCCCGCGAAGAGGCCGGTCCAGACGCTGAAGATCTCAACCCTGACTGAACATCTCGATCGCCCGCTGCTTGATCTGCTCCTCGGTCAGATCTTCTTTGCGCGTAGCGAGAAACCACAGATGCCCATACGGATCCTTCAGCGTCCCGCTGCGGTCGCCATAAAACTGATCCTTGACCTCGGACACCGTTTTCGCCCCGGCATCCAGCGCCCGTTGAAAGGACTTGTCGACATCGGTGACATACAGATGCAGACCGACCGACACGCTGTTGTCCGGACCGCTCAGCGGTCCTTGATCGCATGGCGTACCGAGCATGATCGCGCTGTCGCCAATCCGCAGTTCGGCGTGGCCGATGCGGCCGTCCGGCATGTCGAGGCGCATGACCACCGTGGCGCCGAAGGCTTTTTTATAGAATTCGATGGCTTCGGCGGCCTTGAGGATGCCGAGGTACGGGGTAATGCTGTGATACCCCTCGGGAATGGGTTTGACGCTCATGACGTTCTCCCTGTTCTTTGTTTGGCGAGGTGTGTGGCTCCACCGGATTTGTGGAAGGTTCACTATAGAGCTGTCTGCGCGGCCACGATTTTTGCCCGACGAGCAGTCAGCCGAGGAAATGCGCGCCTGGCCCCTGTTCACCGAGTACATCGCCCTGATTGCGCAACGGGCAGGCTTCCATCGACAGGCAGCCGCAACCGATGCAACCGGTGAGCCGGTCGCGCAACAGGGTCAATTGGTTGATCCGCTCGTCCAGCTCGCGGCGCCATTGCTCGGACAGCACTTTCCAGTCCGCCGCGGTCGGCGCGCGGTCGTCCGGAAGTCTTTTCAGCGCCTCGCCAATCTCCGCCAGCGGAATGCCCAGGCGTTGCGCGACCTTGATCAGCGCCACCCGACGCAGCACTTCCCGTGGATAGCGGCGCTGGTTGCCGGCATTGCGCTGGCTCTTGATCAGGCCCTTGGCTTCATAAAAGTGCAGGGCAGTGACCGCCACACCGCTGCGGGCGGCGACTTCGCCGACGGTGAGCGGCTTGTGCAGGGTTTCTTTAGTAATCATTGGCAAAAGGCTCTTGACCTTGACTTAACTAGAGGTTTTACCCTGCAGGCCTTCGAGTCGCAAGACTCGTCTTACGGTGAGTGGGGACTTGTCATGCAAACGTCAGCGAAAAATCGCAGCTTTACCCAATTGATCGAATTCGAAATCGAACCACGCCAGCAACCGTCGCTGGTGACGGCGCTGTCGCAGCAGACCGAACATCTGGCGCAGCGCTACGCAGGCTTCGTCAGCGCCAGCGTCCAGGTCAGCGACGACGGTCGGCGGGTGCTGAGCCTGCTGCAATGGCAGACCCGCGAAGCCGGAGAGGCGGCGTTCAGCCGTTTTGAAAGCGGCGAGCAGGATTTCTGGCAACTGATCCGCGCCCATCAGGCGAAAACCGTGACCTTCAATTCATTCCAGGTGCTGAGCAGCATCGCCCGCAGTCATGACGATGCGCTGCACTGCAATCTGGTGGGCTAGATCGACAACTGAATCAGGCGTTCGCCTTGCAGGTTCTCCGTGAGTCGCCGCTTGTTCACCGCCAGTTCGCCGATCTTGATCAACCGCGTGCGGGTGACGTTGCGGCTCAGTCCGAGCAGGGCGGCGGTGTGCACCTGGTTGTAATGGCAGAAACGGTACGCGGCGCGCAGCAGGGCATCTTCGACCTTTTCGTGGAGGGCGCCGGCCTGTTGTTCGAAGAGTTTTTGAAAGGCCCGTTCCAGTAGCGCTTCCGGTGAATCGTCGGCGCTCGCCTGCTGATCGTCCGGGCGCTCGATGCGCAGGTTCGACAGGCGCAAATCATCGCGCTCGATCACGCCGTTGCGGCAGATCAGCAGGGTGTGATGAATGACGTTTTCCAGTTCACGGATGTTGCCCGGCCAACTGTAGCTGCGCAGTTTGTGCTCGGCGCCGGGGCTGATGCTGACCCGCCCGTAACCCAGGCGCTGGCTGTAGGCCTCGATGAAATGCCGGGTCAGCGGCAGGATATCGCCGGGGCGGTCGCGCAACGGGCTGAGTTCCAGATTGACCACGTTCAGGCGATAGAACAGGTCTTCGCGGAAATTCCCGGCATTGATGGCTTTCTCCAGTTGCACGTTGGTCGCGGCCAGCACCCGCACATCGATGGGAATGCTCTTGCGCGAGCCCAGGCGCACCACTTCGCGCTCCTGCAACACCCGCAGCAACTTGACCTGAATCGCCATCGGTAAATCACCGATTTCGTCGAGGAACAAGGTGCCGCCGTCCGCTTCTTCGAACCAGCCGGCCTTGGCGCTGAGCGCGCCGGTGAAAGCGCCTTTTTCATGGCCGAACAGTTCGGCTTCCACCAGCGATTCGGAGAACGCGCCGCAGTTGACCGCGACGAATGGCCGATGGCGGCGGTTACTCAGATTGTGGATGTGCCGCGCCACCAACTCCTTGCCGGTGCCGGTCTCGCCGATGATCAGCACGCTGGCTTCGCTCGGCGCGACCTGTTGCAGATGCGCGAGCAGGGCCTGGGATTTCGGGTCTTCGAAGACCTGCGCGGTGGCGCGGATCGACGTCGCCAGGGCGGGTGAGGGTGGAAGGGTCAGCAGTTGCATGGGCTCGCTCCATTAAAGGCAAGATCAGGAATAGAACGTCGGCACCGGCAGCGCCTGATTCAGCGCCCAGTCGCCCAGCTCATGGAGTTTGTAATCGAGCGGGTCGTGCAGGGTCTGCGTGCGCAGGTTGCGCCAGTACCGATCGAGGCGCAGCGAGGCGTGGGTCGAGCGCGCGCCGGTGACTTCGAACAAGCGGCTGCAAATCTCCAGGCCCTGACGACTGGCGGCGACCTTGGCCGTGGCAATCGCCGTGGCCAGATGCCCACGTTCTTCAGCGCTCAGATTCGGGCCTTTGGCCCAGGCGTCGTCGAGCAGCGCCGCGGCCCGTTCGACCAGCAGGCGAATGCCTTCCAGCGCGACCCAGAACTCGCCGTAATGCGCGAGCACGTACGGGTCTTCGCGCACATCGCGGGCCGCGGATTTGTGCCACAGCCGGGTCTCGCTCAGCGTGTATTGCCGGGCTTCTTCAAAGGCACCTTCGGCGATGCCGAGAAACATGTGGGTGAAGATCAGTTGCGCGATCAGCGGACGCAGGCAGGCGAACGGGGTGCTCAACGGGCCGGGATCGAGCAGCAGCTCGGATTCTTCGACGCGCACCCGTTCGAACGTGGCGCTGCCACTGTCGGTCTGGCGCTGGCCGATGTTGTTCCAGTCATCGTGCAGGGTGATGCCGCTGCGCCCACTGGGGATCGCCGCGATCAACAATTTGCCGCCGACGCTTTCGTCCACCGCCGAGGCGATCAGCATCTGCGAGTCGCTGGCGCCGGAGCAGAAACTCTTCTTGCCGGAAAATTCGCGCCAGCCGCCGCAGTCCTTGACCACGGTGCGGATGTCGAGCGGGTTGAGCGCGTTGCCCCAGAACCAGTTCTGCCGTGCGGTCTGTTCGAACCACGGCTGCCATTGTTCCGGGCGCGAGAACAGGCGCACGGTGGCGAGCATCAGGTGATGAAAACCGAAGACGTGGGCGATGGAACTGTCGACCTTGGCGAACTCGCGCACGATCTGCAGGGTTTCGCTCCAGCGCGCGCCGAGGCCGCCGTAGCGCGTTGGGATGCTCAGGCCCAGCAGGCCGCTGTCGCGCAGGGCATCGCGCTCGGCCTTCGGCGTGCCACCGCGCTCGTCGCGCTCGACGGCGGTGAGCGCGAATTCGGCGGCTAGCTGGCGGGCGGTCTGCAAGGGGGATATCAAAGTACTTTGTGGTTTGGCGGTCACACGGTGTTCCTCATCAAATCGACGCGATCCCCTGTAGGAGTGAGCCTGCTCGCGATGAGGTCAGCACAGTCGACATCACCGCCGCAGACACACCGCTTTCGCGAGCAGGCTCGCTCCCACAAGGGGATCGGCTTCAAGCCTTGGATTGGTTGGGCAACACATCGTTGGCAATCATTTCGCCAAACGGCCCGGTGAGGTTGGTCACGCCGCGTCCGGCCAGGCTCGCGTACGGTTCCGGCAGCAGCGGGAACACTAGTTCGGCAAAGCGGTAAGCTTCTTCCAGATGCGGATAACCGGAAAAGATGAAGCTCTCGATGCCGAGATCCGCGTATTCCTTGATGCGCGCCGCCACTTGCTGCGGATCGCCCACCAGCGCGGTGCCGGCACCGCCGCGTACCAGGCCGACACCGGCCCACAGGTTGGGGGCGATTTGCAGGTTGTCGCGACGCCCATCGTGCAATGCCGCCATGCGCCGCTGGCCTTCGGAGTCGAAACGCGAGAAGGACTTCTGCGCGGCCTCGATGGTTTCGTCGCTGATGTGCTCGATCAGTTTGTCCGCAGCTTTCCAGGCCTCTTCGGCGGTCTCGCGGACGATCACGTGCAGACGAATACCGAATTTCACTTTGCGTCCATGCCGTGCGGCGCGTTCGCGAACATCGGCAAGTTTTTCGGCCACAGCGGCGGGTGGTTCGCCCCAGGTCAGGTACACGTCGACTTGTTCGGCAGCCAGGTCATGCGCCGCGTCGGAGGAACCGCCGAAATACAGCGGCGGATACGGTTTCTGCACCGGCGGATACAAGGCTTTGGCGTTCTGCACTTTCAGGTGTTTACCCTCGAAATCCACAGACTCGCCTTGCAACACCCGGCGCCAGATCTTGAGGAATTCGTCGGTGACTTCGTAGCGTTCGCTGTGGCTGAGGAAGCTGCCGTCGCCACGGTTTTCATCGGGGTCGCCGCCGGTCACCACGTTGATCAGCAAGCGGCCGTTGGACAGTCGATCGAGGGTCGCCGCCATGCGTGCCGACACCGTTGGCGAGATGATTCCCGGGCGGATCGCCACCAGATAACGCAGGCGCTCGGTCAACGGCACCAGCGCCGAGGCGATCACCCACGAGTCTTCGCAGGAGCGTCCGGTGGGAATCAGCACGCCGTGGTAGCCGAGGCTGTCGGCGGCTTGCGCCACTTGTTTCAGATAATTCAGGGTGACCGGGCGCGCGCCTTGCGTGGTGCCCAGGTAGTGGCCGTCGCCGTGGGTCGGCAGGAACCAGAAAACATCCATGAACAGCTCCTTAAGCGATTTTCAGCAACGGTTTGATTTGCGTGCCGAACAGTGGCGCGGCGCGTTCGGCGGCCAGGCGGATGCGCGTTTTCAGCGGCTCGCTGGTGATCTGGTAGTCGGCGAAATCGGCCTCGGTGGCGTACACCCCGATCGGCAGGGTCACGGCCTGGAAGAAACTCAATAGCGGACGCAACTGATGATCGAGCACCAGCGCATGACGCTCGCTGCCCCCGGTGGCGGCCAGCAACACCGGAGTGTCGATCAACGCATTGAGGTCGATCAGGTCGAACAGATGCTTGAGCAGGCCCGGGTAGGAACCGCGATACACCGGCGCCGCAACGATCAGCAGATCGGCCTGTTCGATGGCTTGCAGTTCGGCTTCGACGTCGCTGCTCAGTTCCTGACGCGACAGCGCGGCGCCCAGCGCACGGGCGATGTCGCCGAGTTCGATCAGGTGGCTGTCGATCGACAGGTGCCCGGCCAGTTCGGCCAGCAGGGCCTGAGTCAGCACCAGCGTGCGGGAGGGACGCCAGGTGCCGCCGGACAAGGCGACGACTTTCAGGGGACGCGACATGATGAGTTCCTTTTTATCAACAGTTGCTCAGCGAGCAGTGAGTAAGTGCCAAGGCTTGAGCAAGCGCTGTACCAATTCCTGAGAGCCCCGGTTTACCGGGCGTTGAGCGTTTTGACGCGAGTGCGTTGTGCAGATATCAGGCGGGTTTGTTGATCTGCTGTTGCCTGGGCAACAGTTGCTGGGGCAACAGTTGCTGGGGCAACAGTTGTTCGCCGTGTGAAGGGATTTATAGCGGCTGCCTGTTATTCCGTAAAAGAACGTTAATCGATATTTATAGATCTTTAAGGGATATAAGGCCGATAAGCTGAAATCCTGATAGCCACTATTGAGAGCGTTGATTTTTGCCCGGGCGGGCGCGGGCGTAGCCTTTGTCCATCGACTAACACCGCTCGCCAGGACGCTCCCCCATGAATCGCTTACTGACTGTTTCGCTGCTGCTCGCTGTCTCCGTGCTCGCCGGTTGCGCCACCCACGTTTCCCCCGAACTACGACCGTACACCGCCGAAGAAAGCCGCGAACTGGCGATGGAAGCGCTGAATCGCAGCGGCTTGTCCTTCGACGAATACCACGCGAAAAAATCCGCGCTGCTCGGCCAATCGCCATTCGACAAGAAAGCTGAAATGAGTGCCGGACGTGCCATACAGCTGCACGGTCGTCCAAGCTGATAGCAAACTGTACTGCTCGAAGTTTTACCCAACTGTCCGTGGGTTTGCGGGCTGCCGTGCGATAGGGTCAACACCTGAATGACCCTCGACGGATTACCCCCATGACCCTCTCGCTTGATCTGCTGTTGGGCTTTGCCCTGTTTGCTCTTGTCACCTCGATTACACCGGGGCCGAACAACACCATGTTGCTGGCGTCGGGGGTCAACTTCGGTTTCAACCGCACCATTCCCCATATGCTCGGCATCACCTGCGGGTTCTTCGTATTGGTGGTTGCGGTGGGCTTTGGCCTGGGCGCGGTGTTCCAGACTTACCCGCTGCTCTACACGGTGCTGCGCTATGTCGGCGCCGCGTATCTGTTGTACCTGGCGTGGAAGATCGCCCATTCGGGGCCGGTGGGCGAGGGTGTGGAAGGCGAGGCCAAACCGATCAGCTATCTGGGTGCCGCCGCGTTTCAGTGGGTCAATCCCAAGGCCTGGATCATGGCCATCGGTGCCATCAGCACCTACACGCCGATGCAGGGCTATTTCACCAACGTCGTGGTGATTGCTGCGGTGTTCGCCATCATCAACCTGCCCAGCGTCGGCGTCTGGGCGGCGTGCGGCACGCTGCTGCGCAACGTGCTGAAGGACCCGCGCTGGTTGCGCGTATTCAACTGGGGCATGGCCGCGCTGTTGGTGATTTCGCTGTACCCGTTACTTCTCGAAAGCTTTCACTGACGCATTGCTTCAACCGCCGGCCCGATGCCTGTTAAGCTCGGCTTCAGGAGCGTTCCTACGCACTTTTAAATGAAGTTGTTCTTCTTTAACGGCATCCGATCAGGTATTGATGACGCTCTCCAACCGACGCGCAGCTCACAAGGCTGCGCTGTGCCGTTTGCAGATACGAGCCTCCTGATCCCGGAACACGCTCTGCGAGTCTTTTATGAATAAGCGTCCGTTGTATTTCGATTACGCCGCCACCACCCCGGTGGACGAGCGGGTCATCCAGGTGATGATCGACTGTCTGGGTTTTCACGCCAACTTCGGCAATCCGGCGTCCAGCTCTCACGCCTTCGGCCAGCAGGCCCGGCAAACGGTCGAGCACGCTCGTCGGCAAGTCGCCGAACTGGTGGGTGCCGAGGCCGCGCAGATCGTCTGGACCTCCGGTGCCACCGAATCCAACAACCTCGCCCTCAAAGGCGTGGCCCAGGCGCGCGGCGTTGCCGGCGGACACATCATTACCAGCCAGATCGAACACAAAGCCATCCTCGATACCGCCCGGCAACTGCAGGACGCCGGCGTTGCGGTGACCTATCTGGTGCCGGACGCCGAGGGCCTGATCACCCCGCAGGCTGTCAGCGAAGCAATGCGCGATGACACGTTTCTGGTGTCGCTGATGCTGGTCAACAACGAACTCGGCACGCTCAACGACATCCCGGCTATCGGTGAAGTCGTGCGCAGCCGTGGGGCGTTGTTCCATGTCGATGCGGCGCAGGGCGCCGGCAAAGTGGCGATCGATCTGCAGCAGTGGCCGGTGGATCTGATGTCGTTTTCGGCGCACAAGCTCTACGGCCCCAAAGGCATCGGTGCGCTGTATGTCGGCCCCCGCGCGCAACAGCGTTTGCAAGCGCAGATTCATGGCGGCGGACACGAAGGCGGCTTGCGCTCCGGGACTTTGGCGACGCATCAGATCGCCGGCATGGGCACCGCATTTGCCCTGGCTGCCGCCGCGTTCGATGAGGAGAAAAACGCCATCGTGGCCCTGCGCGAACGCTTGCTCGAACAGTTGCTGAGCCTGCCGGGCGTACGCCTCAATGGCAGCGTCAACCAGCGCATCCCGCATACCTTGAGCCTGACGTTCAGCGAAGGCGAGTTCAACAGTGCAGCCTTGAGCCATTCGCTCGCGTTTTCCGCGACTTCGGCCTGCAACTCGGCGAGCGACGCGCCTTCCCACGTGCTGCTGGCACTGGGGCATGACGCTCATCTGGCCGGTCGCACCATTCGCCTGAGCCTCGGCCGTTTCACCACCACCGACGATATCGATCAGGCGGCAGAACTGATCAAAGGCGCCTGCACCAGTGCCCCGGCATTCTGGGCGACAGGGCGTTAACCAGCCGACTTCCACGGCTACGAACAATAACGATGAAGTGATTGGCAGGAGACATGATGAGTACCCAGACTTTGACCGAAGGAACGGTTCCCCAGCGCCTGGCGCACACCCGTGAACTGATGCGCCGCGAAGGCATTCATGCGTTGCTGGTGCCATCGGCCGACCCGCACCTGTCGGAATACCTGCCGGGATACTGGCAGGGGCGGCAATGGCTCTCGGGGTTCCACGGTTCGGTCGGCACTTTGATTGTCACCGCTGATTTCGCCGGGGTCTGGGCCGACAGTCGTTACTGGGAACAGGCGACCAAGGAACTCAAGGGCAGCGGCATCGAACTGGTCAAGCTGCAACCGGGGCAACCGAGTCCGCTGGACTGGCTGGCCGAGCAGACACCGGAAGGTGGCGTTGTGGCGGTCGATGGTGCGGTGATGGCCGTGGCCGCGGCGCGTACGTTGATTAGCAAGCTTGAAGCTCGTGGTGCGCGTCTGCGTACTGACCTCGATCTGTTGAATGAAGTCTGGGCCGATCGCCCGAGCCTGCCGAACGCGCCGATTTATCAGCATCTGCCACCGCAGGCGACGGTCAGCCGTGGCGAGAAACTCGCCAAATTGCGTGAGACCTTGCAGGAGCGCGCCGCCGACTGGCACTTCATCGCCACCCTCGACGACATTGCCTGGCTGTTCAACCTGCGGGGCGGGGATGTCTCGTTCAACCCGGTGTTTGTGTCGTTCGCGTTGATCAATCAACAGCAAGCGACCCTGTTTGTGGCATTGAGCAAGGTCGATACCGAGTTGCGTGCGGTACTGGAGCAGGATGGCGTGACCCTGCGTGATTACCGCGAAGTGGCCGACGCCTTGCGCGCCGTGCCAAACGGCGCGAGCCTGCTGGTGGATCCGGCGCGCGTGACCAGCGGTTTGCTGGACAACCTGGACGACGGCGTGAAACTGGTCGAAGGCCTGAACCCGACCACTCTCGCCAAATCGCAGAAGAGCGAGGCCGATGCGCAGCACATTCGCAAGGCCATGGAGCAGGATGGCGCGGCGCTGTGCGAATTCTTCGCCTGGCTGGAGTCGGCCTGGGGGCGCGAACGCATCACCGAATTGACCATCGACGAGAAACTCACCGCGGCCCGCGAACGTCGTCCGGATTATGTGTCGCTGAGCTTCAACACGATTGCCGCGTTTAACGCCAACGGTGCAATGCCGCATTATCACGCCACCGAAGAAGAACACGCGGTGATCGAGGGCGACGGCTTGCTGCTGATCGACTCGGGCGGCCAGTACCTGGGCGGCACGACCGACATCACCCGAATGGTGCCGGTCGGTACGCCAACGGACGAGCAGAAGCGTGACTGCACGCGCGTGCTCAAAGGCGTGATTGCACTGTCGCGGGCACAATTCCCGAAAGGCATTCTGTCGCCGCTGCTCGATGCCATTGCGCGTGCGCCGATCTGGGCTGAAAGCGTGGATTATGGTCACGGCACCGGTCATGGAGTCGGCTATTTCCTCAACGTTCACGAAGGCCCACAGGTGATCGCCTATCAGGCCGCACCGGCACCGCAAACGGCGATGCAGCCGGGGATGATCACGTCCATCGAGCCGGGCACTTACCGTCCAGGCCGTTGGGGCGTGCGGATCGAGAACCTGGCGATGAATCGCGAGGCGGGCAGCAGCGAGTTTGGCGAGTTCCTCAAGTTTGAAACCTTGACCCTGTGCCCGATCGATACGCGCTGCCTGGAACCGTCCTTGCTGACGCAGGAAGAGAAACAGTGGTTCAACGCCTATCACGCCGAAGTGCGTGAGCGTCTGAGTCCGTTGCTTGAGGGCAGTGCGCTGGCGTGGTTGAACACGCGGACAGCGGCTATCTGATGGCTGAAACCCGGGCGCTGTTGCCAGCGCCTGGGTTCTATTCTGGGTTTAGGCCTGACGCAGGGCTTCTTCGACGAAGTCGAGGCGGTCCTGGCCGAAGAACAACTGATTGCCGATAAACATACTCGGCGCACCAAACACGCCGCGTTTAATGGCTGTCTCGGTGTTGTCCTTGAGTGCTGCCTTGACTGCTTCGTCATTGGTCAGGGCCAGGACTTCATTGGGATCGAAGCCATGTTCGCTCAATACCCCTGCGACAGTCGCTGGCTCATCGAGAGGGCGTCCCTCCACCCACAGTGCCTTGAACAGACAATCGATAAACGCCTGAAAACGCTCCGGCTGCCGAAGTTGTATGCCGGTGACGGCGCGCATCAGCATCAACGTGTTGATCGGGAAGTGCGGATTGAACTTCAGTGGCACACCATAGCGTTTGGCATAGCGATCCAGATCCTGAAACATGTAGCGCCCCTTGGCCGGGATCATCGCCGGTGAGGCATTGCCGGTCGCCTTGAACACGCCGCCCAGCAGCATCGGGGTGTAGCTCAGTTCGCTATGGGTGTCGGCACAGATTTTCGGTAACTGGGTGTAGGCCAGATAAGTGGCCGGGCTGCCGAGGTCGAAATAGAACTCCACGGTTTTCGTCATCTTCGCTGCTCTCTATTTATTGTTATGGAGGAGGCAGGGCTTACCAGCGTTCGTTCCACGGGCGCAGATCCAGCTCGAATGTCCAGGCATCCCGTGGCTGACTGTGCAGATACCAGTAGTTTTCGGCGATGTGCTCGGGGTTGAGAATACCGTCCTCATCCTTGGTCGCGTACTTCTCCGGGAAACTGTTTCGAATGAAGTCGGTGTCGATAGCGCCATCGACCACTACATGCGCAACATGGATGTTCATCGGGCCCAGCTCGCGCGCCATGCTTTGTGCCAGTGCGCGGATACCGTGTTTGGCACCGGCAAATGCCGCAAACCCCGAGGCGCCGCGCAACCCGGCGGTGGCGCCAGTGAACACAATAGTGCCGCGCTTGCGGGTGACCATGCGCTTGGCCACTTCGCGGGCATTGAGGAAACCGGAGAAACAGGCCATCTCCCAGATCTTGAAATACTTGCGCGCGGTTTCTTCAAGAATGCTGCAAGGCACGTTGGCGCCGATGTTGAAGACAAATGCCTCGATCGGGCCGAGGCGGGTCTCGATCTCTTCAATCAGCGCAATCACGTCTTCTTCCTTGCGCGCATCGCAGGCAAATCCGTGTGCTTCTCCACCCTCAGCCTGAATCGCCTCGACCAAAGGCTGCAATTTGTCGGCACTGCGTCGCGTAACGCACGCGACAAAGCCTTCTCTGGCAAAGCGCTTGGCAATCGCTCCCCCGGTGGCATCGCCAGCACCGACAACCAATACGACCTTCTTGTTATTCATGGGTAGACCCCTTTGGTAAACGATCGTTAAGTGAACGAACGTTATGCTAGGATTCGGGCAACGTCAAGGCGCTGGATCAAGAGGACAAACACATGCGGTATTCCGCCGGTCACAAGCTGGAAACCCGGGAAAAACTGCTGAACAGCAGTGCGTTGTCGGCAAAGCGAGCTGGATTTTCGACGGTCGGAGTGGATGGTTTGATGAAAGCCATCGGCCTGAGTGGCGCCGCGTTCTATAGCCACTTCTCGTCGAAAAATGAGCTGTTCACGGCAATCGTCGAGCGTGAGTTGGGTCAGAGTCTGGAGCGACTGGGTGGGAGAGGCGAGCAGGATCGCGAGCGGCTGGAGCGCTGTCTCAAGCAATACCTGAGCATGGCACACGTAGAGCAGCCTGAATCGGGGTGTGCCTTGCCGACGCTGGGTGCGGAAATAGCCCGTTCAGATGTTCAGGTGCGCGAGCAGGCGGAGCTGTGGATTTGCCGACTGCAGACCCGTTGGGCGCAGATTCTGGAGAGTGACAGCCTTGCGTGGGCGATTCTGTCGCAATGCGTCGGCGCGTTGGTGGTTGCGCGGATGCTGGTGACGCCGGAGATTCAACGGACGGCATTGAAGTCCAGTCATGAGGAGATCGGGCGTCAACTGGCTGCTCGACGAAGCGAGCAGCCAGAATGATTCATTTGCAGATGACGATCATGCTTCGACTGGTATAGCCAGCCGGATTGAGACCGAACGGGTAGTCGCCTGGCTCTTCCACGGCGTCCCCCGATTTGGCAATGACCTTGTAGCCCTTCGGAGCGCAAGCATTGGCGGCGCTGGTGTAACACTTGTCCCAGGAGGACGACAGCCCCGAACAGTTGATGTGCAACCCTTTTCTGCCGTGCTTCACTTGGGTCTCGGAGGTCGCTGCGCACCCCGTTACTGCCAACACAGCGATCAGTATCAAAATTCGTTTCATTACCGTCCTTATGGTAGCCACGAGTCTGACGCTCGGGTCTGCCTGTATTCGCTTGCGCTTTAAGCGTTTCGATGTCCCTGTCCGAAAAAATCCATATCTGGCACTGAGTTAAGGGGCCTAAACATGGCCTAAATGAGCGCCAATTGCCAGACCTTCGTCAAATCCTGTTTCAATCTGCCGCAACGGCAGGCTTGGCGGTGCTGCCCATGGTCATGGTTGCCCCGACGGAGGCCAGAATTATGCACAGGATCGCCATCCATTGTGACAACGTGAGGTATTCCTGCAGAAACAGCAGCCCCGACAGCGCGCCAAAGGCGGGTTCTATGCTCATCAAAGTGCCAAAGGTGCGAGCGGGCATACGGGTGAGGGCGACCATCTCCAACGTGTAGGGCAAAGCGGTCGACAGGACCGCGACGCCGATGGCGATCGGGATAAGTGACGGCGTCAGCAGAGCTGCGCCGGCGTGGACAATGCCAATCGGTGCAACAAACAGTGCGGCAATCATTACGCCCAAAGCGGCGGTGGTGACGCCGTTGTCAGCGCCGGCCTTCTGGCCAAACAGAATGTAAAGTGCCCAGCAGACGCCGGCGCCCAAGGCATAACCAGCCCCGACCAGATCAATTCCTGCGGTTGTCGCTCCAGTGGGGATCAGCAACAGCAGGCCGACCGCAGCCAAGGCTATCCAGAGAAAGTCGATGGCGCGGCGAGAGGCATAAATGGCGACTGCCAGCGGACCGGTAAATTCGAGTGCGACGGCGATGCCGAGCGGTACCGTTCGCAATGACATATAGAAGAGGAAATTCATTCCGCCCAACGCCATGCCATAAACGATCACTGTCCGCAGCGACTGGGCTGTCAACCTGGCGCGCCATGGACGCAGCAGTATCAACATGATCACGCTGGCGAAGATCAGGCGCAGGGTGGTCGTACCCTGAGCGCCGACCACCGGGAACATGCTCTTGGCCAGCGACGCGCCGGACTGGATGGATGCCATGGCTATTAATAACAGGCCAACCGGGAACAGCATTGAGGCCAGAGAGCGAGGTTGGTCAGTCATTGCGAGGCATCATCCGAAGGTAGGAGCAGGGTATTGTTTTAGGTGTTGGGCAATATACTGCGCATTCGCCGGGATTGCGTCTATATATAAGCAGGCTTTTTCAGTGTCTCGACAGAAAACTGAAATTAACGGTTGACGGCAGATTTCAGATGTCTATAATTCGCCCCACTTCCGGCGCAGTCGAAACGGAAAACTCCTT